>JACQVE010000034.1 GCA_016209965.1 Gemmatimonadota bacterium
GCCGTTGTGAACGCGAGCTGGTCCAGGTTCGCGTGCGCCGCTCCCGGCGGCTGCTCGCCCCAGGGATAGCGGCGCGCCTCACCCCGTGCCGGGTCCCACGCGGCGGCGGCCTCCCACTCCGCCTCCGCGGGCAGCCGCTTGCCCGCAAAGCGCGCGTAGGCCTCCGCCTCGTAATAGCAGACGTGGCAGACCGGACGGGCCGGGTCCAGGAGCGCGGCCCGGTCCATGGTGCGCTCGAGCCACTCGCCGTTCTGGCGGGACCAGTATTTGGGCGCCTGGACATCCACCCCCCGCAACCAGCTCCAGCCGGCGTCCGACCAGTGGTCCCGCGTTTCGTAGCCGCCGGACTCGACAAAGCGCAAGTACTCCCCGTTGGTCACGGGCGTGACGTCGATCCAGAATGGCTCGAGGCGGACGCGGTGTCGGGGGCGCTCGTTGTCGTAGGCGGCGCTCCGGTCGTCAGTGCCCAGCCAAACATCGCCGCCCGGGAAGCGCACCATGGCGCCAGGCGCAGCAGGCGGACGCCCCTCCGGCGGGAGCAAAGCCCGCAGCGCACGATACGGCTGCCCCTGCTTCAACTGCAGCGTCTGCAGCACTGTCTCGTTGTGCTGATACTCGTGCTGCAGCACCATGCGGTAGACGTAGCCATCACGCAGCAGCGCCGAGTCCGGGTCCAGGTCCACCTCCTCCAGCCGGGCCAGCACCTGGCGCCGGATCCCGGCCATCAGCTCCTGGCACTCGCCCAGCGTGGGCAGCGCCAGCTTGCCCCGCGCCGCGCGCGGATGCTCGAAGGGGTTGTATATGCCCGGCATCTCGCCGAAGGAGACTGCACCCTCGAGGTTGCGCACCAGCCACAGCTCCTCGAAGTGCGCCATGTGACCCAGGTCCCAGACGATGGGACTCATGAGCGGATCGTGCTGCAGGTGCAGATCCTCGTCCGAGAGCGGCGCGATCAGCAGCAGCGTGCGGGCCCTGGCCTCGAGCAGCAGCTCCGCAATGCGCTCGCGCGTCAGCCGTGCCTCGGAAAGCAGATGCTGCACCCGCCTACCCCCGCGAGGAAACGTGTTGCGCGCCCGGCTCACGCTCCACCAGGAAACCTGTTCGCTGCCAGGCTTGCCTTCGCCAGGAGGTGGCCACGATACTGCCCGGGCCAGGAGCGGCCGAGGGGCGCGCGCCCGCTGCCCACGGCCGACGGCCGACGGCCGGCGGCCAGGCGCACCCAAGCTAATGCCATCGCCGCCGACCGGCTACAAACATACACTCTTCACCTCCGGCCTTGGCTGGATTTCTAGGAAAGTCGGTGGGCGACGACGGGGTTCCCGCTGCGCGCGGCTGGCCGCGTCGTGCACGGATCATAACAGTCTTGCAAGTTCCTTACGCCTGCCCGAGCAGCTCCTCGAGCGCGAGCCGCGTCTTCGGCTGGAGGTGCTCGGCATCGAAGTATCGCAGTACGATGGCGAGCGCGTCCTCCACCGAAGAGACGTTCAGGTACCTGAGCAGGTAGCGCACATCGGCCAGGTCCTGGAACTCCTCGCCCAGCCGCAGCGCGCCGCACTTCATGGCCAGCAGATATTCCGGCCGGGCTACGAACACCCGGAGATGCGGAAGCTCGAGGTACGGCTCGAACTCACCCCGGGGGCTCAGGTACCCCTTGACCGCGTCGTTCAGCCAGGTATCGGGCACGCCGGCCGTCGCGGCCACCCGCGCGGCGGCCTCGCGGATCAGCTGAGCCGGGCCCGCGGTCTTGTCAATACCTCCGTCATGACAAGCCCTGGGCCAGGCGGCGGCCACAGGGGGCTCACGACACACTTGCCTGCTCCGCCAACCCTGCCGACATTCGCCGGCGCACAATGCACCCTCCAGGATTCCTCCAACCCGGACGGCATCATGCATTACGACTTCCTGGTGATCGGCACTGGCCAGGCGGGCGTGCCTCTGGCAGCGCGGCTGGCGGAGTCGGGCAAGCGCACGCTGCTGGTCGAGCGCAAGGACCCGGGCGGCACCTGCGTGAATTATGGCTGCACGCCCACCAAGACCATGATCGCCAGTGCGCGCGCGGCGCATGTGGCTCGCCACGCGGCCCGGCTGGGCGTCCACGCCGGCGACGTGACAGTGGACCTGGCCGCCGTGGTGGAGCGCAAGGACGCGCTGGTTCAGCAGTGGCGGAGCAGCGTGCGCCGGCGCATCCAGCGTGCTGGCGAGCGGCTGACGTACGTGGAGGGGCACGCGCGCTTCGTCGCGCCGCGCGAGATGAACGTAGGCGGCGAGCGGCACAGCGCGGACGCCGTGATCCTCAACGTGGGCGCGCGGCCGGCCGCCCCCCCGATCCCGGGGCTGGACGGCGTCGACTGGCTGGACAACCGGCGGGTCATGGAGCTGCGGCAGCTTCCGGAGCACCTGCTGATCCTGGGCGGCGGCTACATCGGCTGCGAGTTCGGCCAGATGTTCCGGCGCTTCGGCGCCCAGGTCACCATGGCGGACGTGGCGGAGCACCTGCTGCCGCGCGAGGATCCGGACATCTCGGGCGCGCTCGAGGAGGTGTTCCGCGCAGAGGGCATCCGCCTCGAGTTGGGATCCGCAGCACGCGAGGTGAGCCGGGATGGCGACGAGGTCGTGCTCCGCCTGGACCGCGGCCAGGAGCTGCGCGGCTCCCACCTGCTGGTCGCTGTGGGACGCCGGCCCAATACCGACGACCTGGGGTGCGACGTCGCCGCCGTCGAGCTGGACGGCGCCGGCTTCATCATCGTGGATGACCACTACCGCACCAGTGCCGAGGGCGTTTACGCGGTGGGCGATGTGACGGGCGGCCCGCAGTTCACGCATACCTCCTGGGACGACCATCGCATCCTGTTCGACCTGCTGCTGGGCCGGGGCACGCGCGGCCGGGACGGCCGCGTGATCCCCTACACCGTGTTCACCGACCCGCAGGTCGCGGGCGTGGGGATCACGGAGAAGCAGGCGCGGGAGCAGGGGCTCGACTACGAGCTGGCCAGCATGCCCTTCGGCCACATTGCGCGCTCGATCGAGGTGGACGAGGCGGCCGGGCTGATGAAGGTGCTGCTGGACCCGCAAAGCGAGCGCATCCTGGGCGCGGCGCTGGTGGGCGCGGAGGCGGGCGAGCTGATCCACATCCTGGTGGTGCTGATGCAGGCGGGCGCCAGCGCGCGGGCACTGGTCGACGCGCAGATGGTGCACCCCACGTTTGCCGAGGGGGTGCAGTCGCTGCTCATGAAGCTCGGGCGCTACTCGCTTTCGTGACCTCGCCCGCAGGCCGCTCAGCGCCGGAGCTGTTGCCGCCCGTGCTGGAAGCGCAGCAGGTGAGCAAGCGGTACGGCGACGTGCTCGCGCTGGACGACGTCTCGCTCGCCATCGCTCGGGGCGAGTGCGTGGCGCTGGTGGGCGAGAGCGGCTCGGGCAAGACCACGCTTCTCCGCTGCTTCAACCGCATGGTCGAGCCGGACGCCGGCCGCGTGCGCGTCGAGGGGCGTGACGCCCGCGAGCTGGACCGCATCGCGTTGCGCCGCCGCGTCGGCTACGTGCAGCAGGAGGGCGGGCTCCTGCCGCACTGGCGGGTTTTGCGCAACGCCGCGCTCGTGCCCTGGCTGCAGCGGTCGGAGGCGGCGGCGGAGCAGGCGGCGGCGGCGCTGCGGCTGGTGGGGCTGCCGCCCGGGCAGTTTGGCTCCCGCTGGCCGCGCGAGCTGTCCGGCGGGCAGCGGCAGCGGGTGGCGATCGCCCGGGCGCTGGCGGCGCACCCCTCCATAGTACTGCTGGACGAGCCCTTCGGCGCCCTGGACGCCATCACCCGTGCCGAGCTGCAGCAGAGCTTCCTCGAGCTGAGAAGCGAGCTGCGCGTGACCACCCTGCTGGTCACCCATGACCTGCGCGAGGCGCTGCGGCTCGGGGACCGCATCGCCGTGCTGCGCGCCGGGCGCATCGAGCAACTCGCAGACGGGCCGATGCTGGTCTCGAACCCGGGCACGCAGTACGTGCGGCGGCTGCTCGAGCGGGCGGGCGTGGCCGCGCCATGAGGCACCCCGCGCCCGCTGGCTCCGCCGCGAGAGACGAGCGGGGCAAGCTGATCCTCCCTTCCTGCGCCGTGAGTTGCTTCGCGGCGGCTGCCTTTCCCACCATGGCCCGCGTGCGGCGCGCCGCCACACTCCTCGCCTGGGCCCTGGTCGCCGCCGGCCCGGCCCGCGCGGGACCGGCGGCGGCCCGGCAGTCCGGGACGGCCGGCGGCCGTCCGGTCGTGGTCGCCTCGAAACCCTTCGGCGAATCCTACCTGCTGGCAGAGATCTTCGCACAAATCCTGGAGGCACGCGGCTACAGGGTGGAGCGGCGCCCCGGGCTGGGCGCCACCGAGATCGCGTTCCGCGCGCTGCGCACAGGCGCGATCGACGTGTATCCCGAATACACCGGTACCGGGCTGGTCGCGATCCTGGGCGAGCCGCCCCTCTCCGACCCCCGCGCCGTCTTCGGCCGCGTGGCGCGCGAGTTCGAGCGTCGCTACGCCGTGCACTGGCTGCCGCCGCTGGGGTTCCAGAACACGTACGCCATTGCCGTGCGGCGCGAGACGGCGGCGCGGCTCGGGCTGCGCACGCTGGGCGACCTGGCGCGCGCCGCGCCGCGGCTCACGGCCGGCTTCACCCCCGACTTCATCGGCCGCGAGGACGGGCTGCCCGGCCTGGTGCGCGCCTACGGGCTGCGCCCCCGCCAGGTGCGCTCGCTGCTCCAGTCGGTGAAGTACCGCGCACTGGCCGCGGGCGAGGTGGACGTGATCGACGGGTATTCGACGGACGGCTTCATTGCCCGCTACGACCTGGTGGTACTCGAGGACGACCGCGCCTTCTTCCCCGCCTACGAGGCGGCGCCGCTGGTGGGCCAGCGCCTGTGGCGCGAGGCGCCCGCGGCCGTGGCGGCGCTTACCGAGCTGAGCGGCCGGCTGGACGAGGCGCGCATGCGGCAGCTCAACCGGCGGGTCGAGGTCGAGGGCGAAGAGATCGCACGTGTGGCGGCGGACGTGCTCGCGGAACTGGGGCTGGCCGCGTCAAGGGCGGGAGCGGCGGCAGCGACCGGAGCAGCATCAGCGCCCGGGGCGGCGTCGTCGTCCGGGGACGAAACGGGGGCCCAGGGCTCGCTCGTCGCCTACCTCTGGGGCCGCCGCGCGCTCATCCTCTCGCTCACGTTGCGCCACCTGCTGCTGGTGGCCGTGTCCCTGGCCGCCGGTGTGCTATTGGCCGTGCCGCTGGGGCTCGGGCTAGAGCGACTGCCGGGCGGAGCGGAGGCGGCGATCCGGGGTGTGGGCCTGCTCCAGACGATTCCCGGCATTGCCCTGCTCGCCTTCATGATCCCGCTGCTCGGGATCGGGGTCACGCCCGCGCTGGTGGCGCTGTTCCTCTACTCCCTCTACCCCATCCTGCGCAACACCTATACAGGCGTGCGCGACGCCAGCCCGGACGCGGTGGGCGCCGCGACGGCGCTGGGCATGACGCCGCTGCAGGTGCTCCGGCTGGTGCGCCTGCCCCTGGCCGCGCCCGTCATCATGGCGGGGATCCGCACAGCGGGCGTGATCAACGTGGGCACCGCCACCCTGGCCGCCTTCATTGGCGCGGGCGGGCTCGGTGATCCCATTGTCGCCGGGCTGGCGCTCTCCGACACGCGCATGATCCTGTCCGGCGCCATCCCCGCCGCACTGCTGGCACTGCTGGTTGACGGAATACTGGCACTCAGCGAGCGCTGGGTGCAGCCTGGCGGGCTGCGGCCGTAGCCCCCGCCGGCGGGAACTCAGAAGAGGGGTGTGAGAACTCGCTTCAACCTAAGGCCTTAGGTTATATTTATCGTGGCCACGATCCATCGGGAGGGCGGGATCAGCTTCCGGGTATACCCAAAGGATCACCCGCCCGCGCACGTTCATGCGTTCGTCGGCTGGGGATACGCGAAGATCGAATTGCCCACCGCTGCCGACCCAGCGCGCATCGTTCGAATCGTGGGCAAAATGAAGGACGCTGATGTCGCGAGAGCGGTGGAAACCGTGCAGGATAAGGCCGACATCATGTGGGAAGGCTGGAACAGGTTTCATGGTTAAGAAACTCGAACGCGATGAGATCCTCGCGCAGATCCCTGCAGCGCGCGCGGCGGGGCGCGCGGCGCAGCGCGAACGCTGGTGGCCGGTAGATGTACGTTACGAGCCCGCAACCGAGCGGGTGAACATCGGCTTGCGCGACGGCAAATCGTTGATCATCCCGCGGGCTGATATCGCCGGGTTGGCTAAGGCCACACGAGCACAGCTCGAGCGCGTAGAGCTCGCGGGCGAAGCGATTCGCTGGGACGAGCTCGACGTCGACGTGTCGGTACCAGGCCTGCTCAGCGAATTGCTCGGGCCCAGGTTCTCGACTCAGGCGTCAGGACGATTGGGCGGTAAGGTTCGAAGCAAGGCCAAAGCAGCCGCCGCCCGCGCGAATGGCAGCAGGGGCGGCCGCCGGCGGAAACGCACTTGATCAACGGCCTTTGACGGCCCGGGTCATGGCGATACGGCGCACGCAGCATCGCGGCACACGCGGCACCGCTCCCCGCCAGGTCACGGCGTAGCTTTGAGCGCTGGCGCCGGCGCCTCCACCAGCCCCATCTGCTGCAGCACGAAGGCGTAGTCCAGCGCAATCTCGCGTAGCCGGTCGTAGCGGCCGGAGGCGCCACCGTGCCCGCCACCCATGTTGGTCACCAGCAGCAGCGGATTGGCGTCCGTCTTGAGCACCCGCATGCGGGCCACGTACTTGGCCGGCTCCCAGTACATGACCTGGCTGTCGTTGAACGAGGTCTTGACCAGCATGGCCGGGTAGGCTTTCGCCGCCAGGTTCGTGTAGGGGCAGTATTGCTTGATGTAGGCGTACTCGTCCGGCCGGTGGGGATTGCCCCACTCCTCGTACTCCTGCACGGTGAGCGGCAGGGACGCGTCCAGCATGGTGTTGATGACGTCGACGAAGGGCACGCGCGCGATCACGGCGCGGAACAGATCCGGGCGCAGGTTGGTCACCGCGCCCATGAGCAGTCCACCAGCGCTGCCGCCCTCGATCACCACCCGGTCACTCGAAGTGTACTTCTCTGCAATCAGGAACTCGGCCGCCGCGATGAAATCGGTGAACGTGTTCATCTTCCGCATCATGCGCCCGTCGTCGTGCCAGCCCTTGCCCAGCTCGCCGCCGCCGCGCACGTGGGCCATGGCCACGACCACGCCCCGGTCCAGCAGGCTCAGCCGGTTCGAGGAGAAGCCCACGCGATAGGGCGCGCCGTAGGAGCCGTAGCCGGCCAGCAGCAGGGGCGCGCGCCCGTCCCGCCGCACGCCCTTGCGGTAGAGCAGCGACACGGGGATGCGGGTCCCGTCGCGGGCGCGGGCGAGGCGCCGCTCCGAGGCGTACTGATGGGGGTCGTAGCCGCCCAGCACCTCGGTCTGCTTGAGCAGCGTCGCCCGGCGGCGGTCCATGTCGTACTCGAACACGGAGGAAGGCGTCACCAGCGACTCGTAATTGTAGCGCAGCTCGTTGGTGTTCCACTCGGCGTTCACGGCCGGGCCGGCCTCGTACACCGGCTCGGGGAAGCGCACGCGGTGCCGTTTCCCGCTGCGCAGCTCCGTGACCCGCATCTCCGGCACCCCGTTCCGCCGCTCGTAGAGCACGTAGTGGCCGGCAAAAAAGTCCATGCCCTCGAGCATAACGTCCTTGCGCTGCGGCACCACCTCGCCCCAGTTGGCAGGGCCCGGATCCTCCACCGGAGCCGAGACCAGCCGGAAGTTGCGCCCCGTGTCATTGACGCGGATGTAAAAGCGACGCCCGTGGTGGTCGACGTCGTACTCCCGCCCCTGCCGGCGCGGCGCGATCATCCGCCACTCGCCCAGCGGCTCGCCCGCCGCGAGGTAGCGCACCTCACTGGTCGTGAGGCTGGCCGAGGTCAGCAGGATGTAGCCCTTGCTGCGGGTGCGGCTCGCGAACAGGCGGTAAAGCTCGTCCTTCTCTTCGTAAACCAGCTCGTCCGCGTGATGGCTGCGGCCCACCACGTGACGGTAAAGACGGTAGGGGCGCTTGGCATGGTCCTCGGCCGTGTAGAAAAGGAATCGCCCGTCCGCCGACCACACCACCGAGCGCACTTGGGGAATCCGTTCGACCAGCAACTCGCCCGTGCGCAGATCCTTGACCTGCAGCGTGTACTCGCGGAAGCCGGTTGTATCCGTGGAAAAGGCGAGCAGGTTGCCGTCGTCGCTCACCCGGTAGGCGCCCAGCCCGAGGAACGGCTTCCCTTCCGCCAGCACGTTGAGGTCCAGCGTCACCTCTTCCGGCGCATCCAGCGACCCCTTCTTCCGGGCGTGGATCTGGTACTGCTTTCCCTGCTCCGTCTTCGAGTAGTAGAAGTACTCCCCCTGCCGGTACGGCACGGAAAGATCCGTCTGCTTGATCCGGCCCAGCAGCTCCTGATACAGCGCCTCCTGCAGCGGCCTGGTGGGCGAGAGCACCTGCTCCGCGTAGGCGTTCTCCGCCTCGAGATACGCGCGCACCGCGGGGTTGGACTTCTGCCGCAGCCAGAAGTAGTCGTCCTGCCGGACGTCGCCGTGTACCGTGTCGACCTTCGGCCAGCGTTCCGCGACCGGCGGCCCGAGCGGCTCCGCGGCGGACGGGAGCTGCGCGGCGGCCGCCCCGGGGCCCAGCAGCAGCGCCGTGGCCAGAAGCAATGCAGCGCCCGCGGCGCCGCGGCTAGCCGGGAAGCTCGTTCCACACATGAGCCCGCTTCCTGTTGATGAGAAACCCCAGAGCGGCCGGAGTTCCGGGCATGTCGGGCGCACGACGAATCTCGCTCTACTCCTCGTTTCCCCCACGGATCGGCCGCCCGCAGAATGTTATGGCTCCGCCTCGAACGGCGCCACCGTGAGCCGATCCGCGGCGGATCTGGGCGACCACACCTGCCCAGCGCCATGATATGCGCCAGCCGCAGCCACCGCCCCGTGCCAGTCCGTCAGACCGCGGTCGCGAGCTGCTGCACAAGGCAAGGAATGTTGCCCACGTGCGACGACGCTTGACACGCCCTTCCTCGGCTGCAGAATTGCCGTCCATCGGCTGGCCGATTCCACGCGCACCCCGCTGCCAGTGGCTCAAGTGAGGGCCAACATGCTCCGCCGGTTCCTCCGCCCGACGTACGCGGCGCTTTGCCTGGCGCTCGCGCTCCTGGCGGTGCTGCCGCCGCCGACGTACCGGCTCTGGCAGCTCTCGATCCTCGTCACAGAGCACGGCCATTGGCTCGCGCTCGCGGCGCTGCTCGCCCTGCTGCCCGGCTGGCGGCGCAGCCGTGGGGGCCGGGTCGCGGCCGTGCTCGCGGCTATTGCCGCCGCGCTGGCGCTCTCGCCGCTCGCGCGCGCCCTGGCGGCGGCCCGCGCTGCGCGCGCCGAGCTTGCGGATGCGGTCGGCGAGTCGGCCGACGCCGGTGCGCCGCTGCGCGTATGGCCGCTCCTCGCGGGTGTCGAACCCCCCGAGATCCTGCCGGAAACCCACCAGTACACGGCCACGAATGGCCAACAACTGCGGCTCGATGTCTACCGTGAGCCGGCGAGGACCGCGGAGTTGCGGCCGCTGGTCGTCGTCATCCACGGCGGCTCGTGGCGAGGCGGGGACCGGCGGCAGCTCCCGAAGCTCAACTCCTATCTCGCGGACTGGGGGTACGTAGTCGTCTCCATCGATTACCGGCTCGCGCCCGCGCACCCCTACCCGGCCGCACTGGCAGACATCACGGCTGCGGTGGCACACCTGAAGGCACGCGCGGCCGCGCTCGGCATCGATAGTACGCGCATCGTGCTGCTCGGCCGCTCGGCCGGCGGGCATCTGGCACTGCTCGCCGCGTACACGCGACGCGACCCCGCCATCCGCGGCGCAGTGTCGTACTACGGACCCACGGACCTGCGCTGGGGCTGGCACCACCCCAGCCCGCCGCGGGTCTACGACAGCCGCGGCGTGCTGCGTGACTTCCTGAGCGGCCCGCTCGGGCAGCGCGGCGCCGTGTATGACGAGGCATCGCCCATCCGGCACGTGGCCAGCGGAGCGACGCACCCCCAAGCCGGGAATCCGGTCGTGCCCACGCTGCTCATCCACGGCGGGCGCGATCCGCTCGTGTTCGACGCGCACGCGGCTATGCTGGCGGGCAGGTTGCGCGCGGCGGGCGCACGCGTCGCCTACGTGCGCCTGCCGTGGGCCACGCACGGCTGCGATTTCGCCTTCAACGGGCCCTGCGGCCAGATCAGCACCTGGGCGGTGAACCGCTTCCTCGAACGCGTGCTGCGGTAGCGGCGCTGGTGTCCGCCCGAGCGCCTGCGGCCACCGATGGCGGCGGAATTGGCCCGTTTGCCTGCCGGACGCTGCGCGGCGAGTGAGCAGCGCGCTGAAGAAGGAGGGGCTGTCGAAGCGCGGCAGGCACAGCCAGTCCAGCCACCCGCCCTTCGAGATGAGCGCGGCCGTATGCGTGTCGCCGATGACTGCGTAGTGGCCGATGGGTGGCTCAGGCATCAGCCGCCGCGCTGCAGAGCCAAGCGCAATACCTCAGCCAGATGCAGCGCCCGCCGCCCCGTCGCCTGCAGGATCTGCTCCCGGCAACTGAATCCATCCGCCACGACCAGCGTGTCCGGTGCAGCCTCGCGCACCGCCGGCAGCAGCACGCGCTCTCCCACCAGCATGGATACCGCATACTTCTCGCGCTCGAAGCCGAAAGATCCCGCCATGCCGCAACAACCCGAGTCCAGGATGCGGAAGTCCAGGCCCAGGCGCTCGAGCAGCGCCCGGTCGGAGCGCATCCCCACGAGCGCCTGCTGATGACAGTGCCCGTGCACAATCGCCTTGCGGCGGAGCGGCGGCGGCTGCCAGCCGTCCGCATGCCGGTCCAGGAACTCCGCCAGCAGGAACGACTGCCGGCTCAGCCGCCGGGCCGTCTCGTCATGCGGGAAGAAGTTTATGAGCTCGTCGCGGAACACCGCCAGGCAGCTCGGCTCGAGGCCGACCACGGGCACGCCCGCCGTGATCTGCGGCCGGAGCACGTCCAGGATCTGACGTAACTGACGCCGCGCCAGCCGGAGCATGCCGAAATCGTAGAGCGGCCGGCCGCAGCACAGCGGCCGCGGCGGAATCTCGACCCGGTAGCCGGCCGCTTCCAGCACGTCGACCGCGGCGCAGGCCGTGCCCGGATGGAAGTGATTGTTGAAGGTGTCCGGCCAGAGCAGGACCCGGGGCCCAGCATCGTTGTGCGGGCCCCGCCGGCGGAACCACTCCCGGAAGGTGTGGCGCGCGAAGCGCGGCAGCGCGCGCTCCGGCGCCAGGCCGGCGGCGGCCCTGGCGACCGCGCCCACCCCCCGCGCGCCCGTAACGGAGTTCGCGAGCGCGGGCGCGATCGACGCTAGCCGCGCCCACCAGTAGACCAGTCCCATGGCGTAGGCGCTGCGCGGCCGCAGCCTCCGGCGGTAGTAGTGCGCCAGGAACTCGGCCTTGTACGTCGCCATGTCCACGCTCACCGGGCACTCGCGCTTGCAGGCCTTGCACGCCAGGCACAGGTCCAGCGCCTCCCGCACGTGGGGATCGCGCCAGCCGCGGCGCAGCGGCTCGCCCTCCAGCATCTCGAAGAGCAGTCGCGCCCGGCCGCGCGTCGAATGACGCTCCTCCAGGGTGGCCATGTAGCTGGGGCACATGGTGCCACTGTCCAGCTTCCGGCACTTGCCCACACCCACACAGCGCAGGGCCGCGCGCGCGAAGCTCGCCCGGTCTTCCGGGTAGCGGAAGTGCGTCTGCAGGTCGGGCGGGGCGTAGCTCGTGCCCAGGCGCAGGTTCGAGGTGATAGGATAGGGGTCGACGACCTTGCCCGGGTTCATCCTGCCCGCCGGGTCCCAGATCGCCTTGAACTCGCGGAACGCCTGCACCAGCTCCGGGCCGAACATCCGGGGTAGCAGCTCTGCCCGCGCCTGGCCATCGCCGTGCTCCCCGGAAAGCGAGCCGCCGTGGCGGAGCACCAGCTCGGCGGCCTGGTCCAGGAAGGAGCGGAACTTCTGGATGCCGCCCGCGGTGGCCAGGTCGAAGTTGATGCGCGTGTGGATACACCCCTGCCCGAAATGGCCGTAGAGCGCGCCAGTGTAGCCGTACTGGTCGTAGAGTCGGCGCAGCTCGCGCAGGTATTGGCCCACCCGGTCCGGCGGCACAGCCGAGTCCTCCCACCCCTCCCAGGTGTCGTCCTGGCCCGGCACCCGCGCCGTCGCGCCCAGCCCCGACTCCCGGATCTCCCACACCATCCGCTCCTGCTCGGGGTCGTCGAACAGCCGCGCCGTTGCGCCCCGGCCCCGCTCCAGCAGCTCCGAGATCATGCGCCGTGCCCGGTCGTCCGACTCCGCCTTCGTCGCCCCGCCGAACTCGACCAGCAGCCAGCCGCCGCCATCGGGGAGCAGGCGCAGGTTGCGCGGGTGCAGCCCCTTGCGCTTCATGTGCGCCACCAACTGGTCGTCGATCCCCTCGAGACCCATGGGCTCGTGGGCCAGGACGTCCATCACGTGGTCCGCGGCCAGGAAGGCGTCGGGGAAGCCGAGCACAGCGAGCGAGCGGGCGCGCGGGCTGTCCACCAGCCGCAGCACCGCCTGCAGCACCAATACGCAGGTCGACTCGGTGCCCACCAGCGCCCGCGCCACATGGAAGCCGTGCTCCGGCAGTAGCTGCTCCAGGTTGTAGCCCGAGACGCGGCGGGGGATGCGAGGGTAGCGCTCGCGGATCAGCGAGGCATAGCGGTCGCGCAGCTCGCGCAGCCGCCCGTAGATCTCGCCCTCCCGGCCGCCGCGCCGCGCCGCCGCCTCCACCCCCGCCTCCGTCATAGCGCCCACGCGCAGGCGGAGGCCGTCGTACGTCAGGACCTCCAGCTCCTCCACGTTCTCGTCCGTCTTGCCCGCCATGAGCGAATGCACGCCGCACGAGTTGTTGCCGATCATGCCGCCCAGCGTGCACCAGGCGTGGGTAGCGGGGTCCGGGCCGAAGGTCAGGTGGTGCCGCTCTGCCTCGCCCCGCAGCCGGTCCAGTATCACGCCGGGCTCGACCCGCGCCCGCTTCCCCGCGGGATCCAGCTCCAGGATGCGGTTCAGGTACTTCGAGAAGTCGATAACCACGGCGACGTTGCACCCCTGCCCCGCCAGGCTCGTCCCACCGCCGCGCGCCAGGATCGGAGCGCCGTGCTCCCGGCACAGCCGCACCGTCTCGACCACGTCCTCGGCTGTCCGGGGGATGACCACGCCCACGGGGACCTGGCGGTAGTTGGACGCGTCCGTGGCATAGAGCGCCCGGCTCCCCGCATCAAAGCGCACCTCGCCCTCGATGCGCCGGCGCAGCTCCGCGGCCAGCGCCAAGGCATCAGGATCCGGGCGCCCTCGGGCGCGCTGCCGTGCCGTCACTGCCTCTCCTCTCCTCGCATGCCGCGGCAGCTCCTCTGGATGTCTGCATGGGGGTGATGCAGGCGCCGCATGGAAGTATCGCGCCTCGCGGGCCGCGGCAAGGAAGGTGGACCTGAAGGGATGCGGCCGCAAATCCACGCGGGAAGCGCGTCGAGCTGTGTGGCTGGTTCCCGCTCGCAGCTCGCTCCTTGAGGCTTGGCGCAGGCGACGCGGCTTGCCTTGACACCCAGGATCCTGCGGCTATGTATTGCCCCAGACGCCACTCCTGCCCGGGAGCAGAAAGTTGGCCGATTTCCACATGAACCGCGTGCCCACCTTCCCGCGCCTCGAGGGCACGTCGCTCGAGCGCATGGAGGAGCGCATTACCGTCAGGGCGAGACGCGTGCCGGTGGGCATCGTTATTCCCAGCCTGTACACCGACCTTTGCGCTCCCGCCATGGCGCAGATCATCGCCGAGCTGGCCGGTACGGCCTTCATCCATCGTGTGTACATCAGCCTGGACGCTGGCAGCGAGGAGGAGTTTGCCCGGGCAAAGGAGATTGTCGCGCCGCTGGGCGAACGGGGGGTGCTGCTCTGGAACGACTCGCCGCTGGTTCGCGCGGTGCTGCAGCGCATCGAGGAGCATCTGCCGTTGGGGCCGCGGGGGAAAGGTCGCGCATTGTGGCTGGCGCTGGGCTACGTCCTGGGACGGGGCGAGGTGTCCGTCGTGGCCTTCCACGACGCCGATGTGCTAACCTACAACCGCGAGTTCCTGCTGCGGCTGCTCTACCTGGTAGTGCTGCAGCGATACCAGTTCGCCAAAGGTTACTACGCGCGCTTCGCCGACCGGCTCTACGGCCGCGTGGTCCGCCTGTTCTACTTCCCCTTCCTGCGCGCTCTCAAGGACATCGCGGGCAGCCAGGAGTTCCTGGATTACATGGCCGATTTCCGCTACCCGCTGTCCGGCGAGTTCGCCACCTTTGTCAGCATTGCGCGCGAGATGCGCTTCCCCTCCGACTGGGGCGTCGAGGTAGGAGTGCTCGGGGAGGTGTACCGGCTGGTGCGCGTGCCGCGCATCTGCCAGGTGGAGCTGGCGCCGCGCTACGACCATAAGCACCAGGCGCTGGGCGACTCGCCCGCCCAGGGACTGACGAAGATGGCCTCCGACATTGCGCGCACGTTCTTCACGCACCTGGCCGGCCAGGGGCTGGTGCTCAGTGAGGAGTTCTTCACCACGCTGAAGCTGACCTACCTCATGCATGCGCGCCAGTTCGTGGACGCCTACGAGAACCTCTCCCGGATGCAGGGGGGGCTGACCTTCGACCTGCACCACGAGCTTTCTACGGTCGAGCTATTCTCTAACGCCATCGAGGCCGCGCTCGCCGACTTTCGCTCCCAATCGTTCGGCTCGCCGCTGATCCCGGACTGGCGCCGGGTCGAGGTGGCGATGGATGGCGTTACCCGGGAGCTGCTCGAGGCGTACGAGAA
>JACQVE010000035.1 GCA_016209965.1 Gemmatimonadota bacterium
AGAGGCGGTGCAGCTCACCGGCATCGCCGGGAGCGCCGTCCGCGGCCTGCAGCAGCACAGACAATCGCTGGACGGCGTTGTTGGCTTCCGCGAGGAAGAATTCGCGCACGGTCGGCACGGCTACGGACCCGCAAGCGGGCCCGAGGAACGGGCCCGCCAGATCAGTTCCTGCATTTCCCGCACGGCGCTCTCCATGCCCACGAAGAGCGCGCGACTGACGATGCTGTGTCCTATGTTCAGCTCTTCGATCTCCGTGATGCGTGCGACGCCTGCGACATTTTCGTACGTCAGCCCGTGTCCCGCATGCACGTCCAGCCCCAGCGAACGGCCCAGTGCGGCCGCCCGCCGCAGCCGGCCGAGCTCTTCCGCCGCCCCGGCCGATGCGGCGGCGCTGGCAGCAGCACGAGGGGACTCCGCCGCGCCGGAAGCCGGGCGGAAACGGAGCGCGTACTCACCCGTGTGCAGCTCCACCGCCTGCGCACCTGCGGCGGCGGCGGCCCGCAGCGCCTCGGCATCGGGATCGATGAAGAGCGAGGTCCGGATCCCGGCGGCCGAGAGCTGCGCGACCGCCTCGGCAACCCGGCGCCGCTGCTCCACGTCCTGAAGCGCCAGTCCCCCCTCCGTTGTCACTTCGGCACGCCGCTCGGGCACCAGCGTCGCCTCCATGGGCCGCAGCTCGAGGGCCAGCGCCACCACATCGCTGGCCGCGGCCAGTTCCAGGTTCACGCCCGTCCGGACCGTGGCCATGAGGTGCCGCAGGTCCCGCTCCTGGATGTGGCGTCGGTCCTCGCGGACGTGCACCGTGATACCGTCTGCCCCACCCAGCTCTGCCAGCACGGCGATGCGCACCGGGTCCGGCTCGTCCGTGCGCCTCGCCTGCCGGACCGTCGCCACATGGTCGATGTTGACGTGCAGCCGCATCATTCGCCTGCCAGCAAGGATTCCAGCTCTGCGGCGCGTGTCGCATCGAGCCCCGCAGCGCGGGCCAGCCGCAGCGTGGCACGGCCGAGCGCGCAATATAAGCCCCGCTCTTCGGCCGACAACCGCGCCAGGTGCAGCCGCACCGTATCAGTATCGCCGCGCGCGATCGGCCCCGTCAGCGCGGCGGCTAGGCCCAGTCGCTCGAGGCTGTCGAGCGAGCCGCGGAGCAGCGGGAGAAGACAAGGCAACGCCTCCCCCGGCTCGACCCCCGCCCGCTCGAGCAGCCCGGCCGCCGTCGCCGTCAGGCTGACCAGGTAGTTGGAAGCAAAGACGGCCGCCGCGTGATACACCGGCCGCAGCATGGGCGGGATGAGCAGCGCGTTCCCCTCGAGTGCCGTCACCAGCCGGCGGGCGGCCGCCAGGCTGACCGGGTCACCGGCCAGGGCGAAGGCAGCGCCAACCAGCGGGTCGCCGGTCGACCAGCGGTCGGCAATAGTCTGGAGGGGGTGCAGTGAGCCGATGGCATACCCCACGCGATGCAGCGGTGCCAGCACGTCTGTCGAGAGGGCGCCGGCCAGGTGCAGCGCGGCGCAGCCATCGGGCGCAGGGCCGATCTGCGCCAGATCGTAGGCCACTTCGGCAAGGGCGTCGTCCGGCACGGCCAGAATCACGGCGTTCGTGCCGGCAGGTACGAGCTGCAGCCCCGGGCGGTACTCGGCCGTGCCCTCGAAGAGCGGGTGCGGCGGCGGCTCCAGGTCCCGCCCGTAAAAGATCAGTCGTTCAACCGCATCCGAGCGGACCAGCGCGGCGCCCAGGGCCAGTCCCATACGACCCGGGCCGACAATGACCAGATGCTCGCTCACGCCACGCCGATAATCTGCACTCCGCTCCGGCGTTCCAGCCGCCGCAGCGCCGGGTTAGGCAGGCGGGCCAGCAGGTCAACCGTGGCGCCGTGCTCTTCGCGCCGCAGCACCTCCCCTTCCCGGTACACCGCGGCCAGCGCCTCGCCGTCCGCGGAGGGAATAAGCACGCGCACCTGCGGGCGCTCGCTACAGAGCTCGATGCGGAGCTGTTGCCGCAGCTCCTCTACGCCGCCGGGCTCGACCGCTGAGGCGAACACGCTCGGCTCCGGATGCAGCGCAGCCACCCGCTCGCGGAACGCCGCCTCCTCCGCGTGCGTCAGCCGGTCCACCTTGTTGAAGACCAGGGCCATGCGCCGGTTGCGCAGGCCGAAGGCCTCCAGCACCTCCTCGACAACCTGCTTCTGCTCCTCCCAGACGGGGTGCGAGGCATCAATCACGTGCAGCAGCAGGTCCGCCTGCATCGACTCTTCGAGCGAGGCGCGGAAGGAGGCCACCAGGTGGTGCGGCAGCTTGCGAATGAAGCCGACCGTGTCGGTGACCAGCGCTCGGGCGCCGCCTACATCGACCGCCCGCGTCGCCGGATCCAGCGTGGCGAAGAGCCGGTCTTCGATAAAGAGCTCGGCCCCGGAGAGTGCCCGCAGGACCGACGACTTGCCCGCATTCGTGTAGCCGACGAGCGCCGCCGTGAACTCGCGCGAGCGCGCCTTGCGCTGCGTGGCGCGGCGGCGGCCCACCATGTCCAGCTTCTGCCGGAGATCACGGATCCGCCGCTTGATGATCCGACGGTCCGTCTCGAGCTGGGTCTCGCCCGGGCCCCGCAGCCCGATGCCGCCGCGAATGCGCGAGAGGTGCGTCCACATGCGCTTGAGCCGGGGCAGCAGGTACTCGAGCTGCGCCAGCGAAACCTGCATCTGGGCTTCGGCCGTGCGCGCGCGCGTGGCAAAAATGTCCAGGATCAATTCCGTCCGATCCATGACCCGCACGCCCAGGAAGTCCTCAAGATTCTTCCCCTGCGCCGGCGCTAGCTCCTCGTCAAAAATGACGAGCTCCGCCGCCGCGTACTCGAGCCTGCCCTTCAGCTCCTGCGCCTTGCCTTCGCCGATGTAGTACTTGGGGTGGGGTGCATCCAGCCGCTGCCGGAGCGTTAGAGCCACCTGCGCGCCCGCAGTGTCCGCCAGCCTGGCCAGCTCGGTGAGGTGCTCCTCGGCCGCAGCCAGCGCCATGTCCTTGGTGGGCGCCGCCACCAGGACGGCGCGTTCCGGCCGCGCTTCCAGAGAAATGGGTTGGACTATGACTAACTCCTGGTTTTCCGGAACTGGTGAGCGGATGAAGCTCCCGTCCTTTACCCCACCCGGAGCGGGCGGGTTCGCGCCCCCATCGGTTACCGCACCCCCGCCAGCGACACTGTCCCCTGCCGCCGGTACGGCACCTCGCTGCGCACCGGCTTCTTGATCGTGACCACGCCGCGTACGCGGTAGTCGAACGTGCCCGTCTCGATGATGGACCGGATCGCGCCGCCCACGCCGCTGTAAGTGAAACGCACGGGAATCGCGACCATCGCGCTGTCGTGACTCTCGACCTTCACTTCCTCAGGGAACGAGCCCGCAGCGAAGTCTACCCAGCCGTCCCGGCCGCCCGGATCGCTGAACTCCAGGTCGTACGTCAGGCCGGCCGTCTCCAGGGAAAACCGGTTCGGGTTGATCACCTGGAGCTCGACGTAGAGCAGCCCACCCTCGAGGCCGATGCCTCCCAGGCGAACGCCCGCCATGTGCACCTCGGGCGCCCTCATACTGAGACTGCAAGCCGCCAGCAGCGCGCCGGCAGCGGCCGCGCCGGCCGCCAGCCGCGCGCGACGGCAAGCCAGGGCCGGCCGCCCGGCGCCCCCAATTTCAAGCTCCGCTCTCATGCCCCTCAATCACTCCTGTTCGCGTCCCGGCTGCGGCTTGGGCGGCGCACCCGGACCCCTGTCCGGCGCCGCCGCCGACGGATTCGCCGAGCCGCCGGCATCGCGATCCGCCAGCTCGGGGCCAGCATGGCCGGCGGAAGCCCGCTCCTGCAGCTCGCGCCACCAGGCCAGCCGCCGCGCGATCCGCTGCTCGTAGCCGAAGCGGCTGGGCTCGTAAAACGTCCGCCCGCTCAGCCGCTCGGGCAGGTACTCCTGAGGCAAGTAGTGCTCCTCGGCGTCGAAAGCGTAACGGTACCCGCGGCCGTATCCCAATTCCTTCATCAGCCGCGTGGGCGCGTTGCGCACGTGCAGCGGCACGGGCTCGGCGGGCGTTTCGCGGGCCGCCTCCATCGCCCGGCTCATGGCCTCGTACACGCGGTTCGATTTCGGTGCCGTCGCCAGGTATACTGCCGCCTCGGCCAGCGCCAGCTCGCCCTCCGGCGAGCCCAGGAAATGGTAGGCGTCCCGGCAAGCCAGCGCGACGGCCAGCGCCTGCGGGTCCGCCAGCCCAATGTCCTCCACTGCCATGCGCACCAGCCGGCGCGAGATGTAGAGCGGATCCTCACCCGCATCCAGCATGCGCGCCAGCCAGTACAGCGCGCCCTGCGGATCGCTACCCCGCACCGCCTTGTGCAGTGCCGAGATCAGGTTGTAATGCTCCTCGCCCCCCTTGTCGTAGCGCGGCAGTCGACGCTGCAACGCCTCGGCCGCCGCCGCCGCGGTGATCCGGCCGCCCGTACCCACCAGCGCGGCGGCGGCCTCGAGCGCGTTCAGTGCCCGGCGCGCATCGCCGTCCGCCTGCCGCGCCAGCAGCGCCAGGGCATCGCTCTCCAACTCGAGCTGCCGCCCGCCCAGGCCGCGCTGAGCGTCGGCGAGGGCGCGGCGCAGAATGCTCTCCAGGTGCTGGGGCTCGAGGGGCTGCAGCACGAAGACGCGCACACGGCTGAGCAGAGCGCCGATCACCTCGAAGGACGGGTTCTCCGTCGTCGCCCCGATCAGCGAGACGGTTCCCGCTTCGACGTGCGGCAGGAAAGCGTCCTGCTGGGCCTTGTTGAAGCGGTGGATCTCGTCGCAGAAGAGGATGGTCCGCCGCCCTGTCGCCTGCAGCCGTGTGGCGGCCTCGCGGATGATCTCGCGCACCCGCGGCACCCCCTCCGTCACCGCACTGAAGCGCACGAATTCCGCCTGCGTGCGCTCCGCGATGATACGGGCCAGCGTTGTCTTCCCGCTGCCCGGCGGGCCCCACAGGATCAGGCTGCCCGGCTCGTCCTGCTCGATCAGCTCGCGCAGCGCCTTGCCCGGCCCCAGCACGTGCTCCTGGCCCGCGAACTCGTCCAGCGTGCGCGGCCGCATGCGCGCCGCGAGCGGAGCCAGCGGCCCCTCCTCAAAGGCTGGCGCGCGCCCGCCGCCCGCTGCATCCGGGAAAAGGCTCAGCTCGCTCATACGCCCGCCGGCAGCAGCAGCCGGGCCAGGTAGAAGATGACGACGCCCAGGAACACGGCGCCCGGGACGAACCACCCCGGCTGGCGCTGCGACTCGGGGATCAGGTTCGAGGCCGCCACGTAGATCGTGACGCCGGCCGCCAGCCCCAGCCCGTAGTTGGCCAGCACGTCCAGGGCGGGGGTGGTGAGCGCGCCCAGCACGGTGGCAGCGCCGATCAGCGCGACCCCGCCCAGTGCCTGGGCCGCGGAGCTGCCACTGACCATCATGACGCTGGCCAGCGACATGCCCGTGGGCACCTTGTGCAGCAGTACCGCGCCGAAGATGAGGAGCCCCAAGTCTGCCGTCACCGCGAACCCGCCGCTGATCGCCACCCCATCAAAGAAGGAATGGGGCAGCAGCCCGATCAGCGCCCAGACGCCGATGCCGCGCGAGACCATGGCCTCCTTGTGAGTCTCCTCACCGAAATGGAAGTGCGGCGTCAGCGTGTGCTGCGTGAGGTGCACCGCCAGGTAGCCGGCCAGCACAGCCGTGAGGCCGCCGCCGTGCGCCATGGCGGCGGGCAGCATTTCCAGCACGGCCACGGCCAGCATGAAGCCGGCGCCGAACGCCGTGAGCACGTGCAGCATGAGCGGCGTGCGCCGGCCGCCGGCGGCCACGATCCAGCCGCCGATCACGTCGGCAACGCCTGCCACAGCGGCATAGAGCACCGCGATCATGACAGCGGCCACTCCTGCCGGACCAGCTCGAGCAGCGCCTCCCGCGTGTTGAGCTCCGGCTTCTCCACCACGCGCTCGAGCAGCGCCTGCAGGATCTCACGGAACTGGGGCCCGGGCTCCAGGCCCAACGCCTTCAGGTCCTGCCCGCCCAGGGCCAGCTCACTGAGCGTGAGGGGCGGATGCTGCTGCAGCACGCCGCGCGCCTTTCGCCAGCGCTCGAGCAGGTCGTCCGGCCGGCGGCCGGCGTGCGCGGCATTGGCCCGCCACAACCCGAAGCGCAGGCGGAACAGGTCGTTCACCAGCTCCGGCGGCACGTGCAGCAGCCAGCGGCGGATGCCGGCAGGCGGCGCATCGGGGGGGAACAGATCGGACTGCTGGCGGACCAGTCGCGACACGCGATCCGTGTCCGCATTGGAGGCCTTGAGACGACGCAGGAGCTGCTCCGCCAGGCGCCCACCCAGCGCCTCGTGCCCCGTGAAGCGCCAGCCGCCGCGCAGGTCGCGCGTCCGCGCCACGGGCTTGCCCAGGGCGTGGAGCAGTGCCGCCATCCGCACCAGCGGGCGGGCCGGCGAGACGGCGTCCACCGCCAGCACGCTCTCCGTCCAGGCGTCGTGGGCATGGCCCGCGTCCGGATCGAGGCCGACCAGCGCCTCGAGCTCGGCATAGAGCAGGGGCAGCACGCCGGCGGCCGCATACAGCGAGAGGGCGGCCGAGGCGCGCCGCGTCTTGGTCAGGATCTTCCACAACTCCTCGCGCACGCGCTCGGCCGAGAGCCGCTCGAGCTGCGGCGTTGCCGCCGTCAGCGCGCCCCAGGTGGCGGGCTCGATCTCGAGCAGGAAATGGCCGGCAAAGCGGAGGGCGCGCAGCACGCGCAGGTAGTCCTCGGCAAAGCGGTCCGCGGGGTCGCCAACAGTGCGCAGCAGGCGACTCCGCAGGTCGCCCCAGCCGCCGAATGGGTCGCGCAACTCGCCGGTCAAGGGGTGCCAGGCCAGAGCGTTGAGGGTGAAGTCGCGGCGGGCCAGGTCCTCCTCGATACTGTCCGCGAACTCGACCACGGCGTGGCGGCCGAAGGTCTCGATGTCGCGCCGGAACGTCGTGACCTCGTAGAGCAGGCCGTCCCGAGCCAGCACGCCCACGGTCCCGTGCTCGATGCCGATGGGCACGGTGCGGCGGAACAGCCGCCGCACCTCCTGCGGCCGGGCGAGTGTGGCCAGGTCCCAGTCGCCAGCCGGGCGGCCGAGCGCCGCATCGCGTACCGCGCCGCCCACCGCCCAGGTTTCGAACCCGGCCTCCTCCAGGCGCCGAGCGATCTCCCGTACCGCCGCCGGGGGGTGGAGATCCAGCGTCTGGGCTAACCGCAAAGCACAGCGCCGCCGTTCACGTTCAGTACCTCGCCCGTAATGTGGCGAGCCAGGTCGGAGCAAAGGAAGAGGATAGGGCCGGCGACGTCGTCCGCACTGGCCACTCGCCCCAGCGGGATGCCCGCCTCGATGCGGGCCCGGCCGCCGCCGGCGTAGGGCAGGGCCGCCATTTCGGTATCGATCCACCCCGGCGCCACGCAGTTCACCGTGATGCCGCGGGGCGCCAGTTCGACGGCCACGCCCTTCACCAGCGAGATGATCGCACCCTTGGTTGCCGCGTAGTCCGCGTGCCCCGCCTCGCCTCGTTGCCCGGCCGTCGAGCTGACCAGTACAACGCGCCCGCCATCCGCCAGCAGCCGAGTGGCCGCCCGGGTCGTGTAGAAGATGGCATCCAGGTTCACGGCCAGGGTGCGCCGCCACTGTGCCGCC
>JACQVE010000036.1 GCA_016209965.1 Gemmatimonadota bacterium
CCCGGCTCCGAAGCGATGCGGCCGCTGCGCGAACTGCTCGAGGACGCCGCCATCGCCAAGGTCGGCCATGACCTGAAGCAAGCTATGCTGGTGCTGCGCCGCGCCGGGATCGAGCTGCGCGGCGCGTCATTCGACACCAGCGTCGCTTCCTATGTGCTGGACCCGGGGCGACGGGACCACGGGCTGGAGTCGCTGGCGCTCGAGCACCTGAACTGGCGGACGATCCGTTACGAGGAGGTGTGCGGCAAGGGCAGGGACCAGCTCCCGCTCGCCCAGTGCCCGCTCGAGCGGGTGCGGGACTACGTTTCCCAGGGTGCCGACCTGGCGTGCCGGCTGATGGAGCTATTCCAGCCGGAGCTCGAGCACTACGGGCTCGGGCGCCTGTTCCAGGGAATCGAGATGCCTCTCGTCCCCGTGCTCGCGGAGATGGAGTGGGCAGGCATCCGGATCGACCGGGATTTCTTTGCCGCACTCTCGCGCAAGCTGCAGCGCGAGCTGGAGTTGATCCAGCACGAGATCTACAAGCTGGCGGGCCGCGAGTTCAACATCAACTCGACGCCGCAGCTCCGGGAGGTGCTGTTCCAGAAGCTCGAGCTGCCCGTGGTGAAGCGGACGAAGACCGGGGCCTCGACGGATGCCGCGGTGCTCGAGGAGCTGGCGGCGCAGGGGCACGCCCTGCCCAGACTGCTGCTCGAGTACCGGCAACTGGACAAGCTGAAGGGCACCTACGTCGACGCGCTACCGCTGCTCGTGAATCCGGAGACGGGGCGCATCCACACCAGCTTCAACCAGACGGTCGCAGCCACCGGCCGCCTGTCTTCCAGCGATCCCAACCTGCAGAACATTCCCATCCGCACGGATGTCGGCGCGGAGATCCGCAAAGGCTTCATCCCCGCGCCGGGCCACGTTTACCTGGCCGCCGACTACTCGCAGATCGAGCTGCGCATCCTGGCCCACCTCTCGGGCGACACGGCTTTTGTCGACGCGTTCCGCAGTGGCGCGGACGTGCACCGCCAGACCGCGGCACTGGTGTTCGATGTCGCGCCTGAGGCGGTAACCCCGCCGATGCGGGCGGCCGCTAAGACCATCAACTTCGCAACCATCTACGGGATCGGGCCCTTCGCGCTGGCACAGCGCCTGGCCACTTCCGTGGCTGAGGCCCGCGCCTTCATCGAGCAGTACTTCGAGCGCTTCCCCGGCGTGCGCCGCTACCTGGACGAGCAGATCGAGCGCGCGCGCACGCTCGGCTACGTCGAGACGCTGAGCGGCAGGCGCCGCTACATCCCCGAGATACGCAGCAGTAATTTCAACATGCGCCAGTTCGGCGAACGGGCAGCTACCAATGCGCCCGTGCAGGGCACGGCCGCAGACATCATCAAGCGGGCCATGATCCAGATCCATGCGGCGCTGGCGGACAACCGATCCCGCGCGCGCATGCTCCTCCAGGTTCATGACGAGCTGGTCTTCGAAGTGCCCGAGGCGGAGGTGGACACGGTGCGCACGCTGGTGAGAGAGCGGATGGAGGCGGCGTTCACCCTCGCAGTCCCCCTCGAAGTCGCGACCGGCGTGGGCCTGAACTGGTACGAATGTAAGTAGCCCCAACCTGCCATGGCGCTGCCCCACCGCCGCCCGCAGCTTCGCGCCGCAACTTCACCTGTTCCACTGCAACCGCGGCGCGGCCGGGCCGGTCCCGCGCGCCGCACGGCAGCGAGGAGGCGCCATGAGCCGCTCGATCAACAAGGTGATCCTGGTAGGAAACGTGGGTCGTGACCCGGACATCCAGACGACGGGGAGCGGGACCAAGGTCGCTCACCTCTCGCTGGCCACCAGTCGCCGGGTGCCGCGGGACGGGAGCTTCGAGGAACGCACGGAGTGGCACCGCCTCACCGTGTGGGACCGCCTGGCCCAGCTGGCCGAGGACTACGTGCGCAAGGGCGACCGGCTGTACGTCGAGGGGCGGATCGAGTACGACAGCTACGAGAAGAACGGAGTGACCGTGCCCACCGCCGAGGTGCAGGTGCGGGAGCTCATCATGCTGGGGTCGCCGCCAGGCCGGCGCGATGAGAACGAGGGCGAGGAGGACGAGGACCAGAGCTGACGATGCTCCGCCTCAGACTCCATTGCTACAAGCTCTGTGCCCGCAGGCGTCTAGAGCACGTCCCAGAGGTCGGGCGTGACGGAGAGTAGCGCCTGCCATTCGCCGCCGTTCAGGCCGCGGACGAGGTCCAGGCGCAGGATGTCATAGAGCAGTCCGACGCCCAGCCCCAGGCTGGCCCGCGCGCCACCTGTTTCGCGCACCGCCCAGCCTGCGGGCGGCGCCGCCTGGGCGAAGTTGCTCCAGCCCAGCGCGGCCAGCGCGCGGCCGCGCAGCCACGGCCCCACGACTTGCCGGGAGGCCTCGAGCTCGGCGAGCAGGAAACGGTCGCCGGCAAAGGTGCGGTACGGGTAGCCGGGTAGCGTGCCGCGGCCGCCCAGCAGGAAGAGCTGCTGCACCGGCGGGCTGCCCAGGAGCAGGCCGGCGGCGCCGCGCAGCGCGAGCGCGGCGCGCTGATCGGCGGAGCGGCGCGCGAGTGTCAGCTCGAGGGTGGGGCGAAGGTAGGCGTCCGGCTCCGGCCGGTCAGCCTGGTAAGTGCCGGCCTCGACCGCGAGCGCGCCGCTCCAGGCGCTGGTGCGGGAATCGGCGCTGGTGCGGCGCAGGGACAATCGCCCGGCCAGCAGGCGCCCCTCGTCTATGCTGCGCACCGGCCGGAAAGCCGCGGAATCCTGGAAGAGCGCGCCGGTCGTGGCCAGGGTGGCGCTCTGCTGCTCCTCGAGGCCGATGCGGAGGCCGGCACGCCAGGAGGCGGCGAGCGCGTAGTCCAGCTCGAGGCGGACAGCGTTGGCGAAGTAGGGGTCGAGATAGTCGTGGCCCAGCGTGGCGGCGGTGAGGGTGTTGAAGGCGCCCGGCGCTGCCGGGCGGATGCCTAGCTCGCGCAACGCGTGCCGCTCGGCGGAGAGCCGCAGCTGCGTGGCTCCGGAGCCCCAGAGCTGGATTGCGCCGGCGAGCGAGGCATGGCTGGCAGCCGTGGCATAGCCGGCCGCCAGGTCGAGCCTGCGTCCGAGGACGCGAGCGAAGGAGGCGCCCGCGCCCAGGTAGACCCCCTCGGCGCGGTTATAGCGCAGGGCGGAGGATGCGTTGGCCAGGTGGAAGCGCACGCGGGGCAGTCCGCTCAGGTAGCGGCGGCCGACGAGCTGGGCGGCGTGGCGGCGCAACACGCTGAGCTCGGGAGGCGGCGCCAGCCCCTCGTCGTTCAATCCCTGGAAGATGCCGGCGGCGAAGGGGTAGGCCTCGCGGGCGCTCCTGGGCGCCGCGGTGAGCGGGTACCCTTCGAAGAGGTTGGCCGGGAGATCCTCGTTCAGCGCGTAACCGCCGATGCGGAGCACGCCACGGATCACGCCACCTGCCACGAAGTCCAGTTCCGGAAGCTGGCGCCGGATTTCCAGGCGCTGCTCGTGCGGCAGCCAGTAGCGTTGTTCCCACAAGCCGTTGTCCAGTGAGACCTGGATGTAGTCGAGCCGCGGGTCTACGTAGGAGGCGGGCGTGAAGGTGAAGCTCATGCGCACGATGTCGCCCGTGGCGCGGTCAGTGAACACGGCGCCGATGAAGGCGGGCAGGTCGAAGCGCCGCGGCCGGACGTCGATCTGATAGACCCGCACCGGTTGTGGCGAGCCAGGGAGCTGTAGGCTCAGCGAATCGGCGAGCCGGTAGTCGTAAAGGCTGTCGGCACCGGGAGCGGCGGGGTGCGGCACGTCCCTCACCTCATCGCCGTCGCCCATACGGATCCGGTCGCCGAATTCGTCCTGGACCACCGTGAGGTGATCGAGGTGGTAGCGCATGCGGTTGGGGAGCCGGCTGACATCCCGGAGTCCGATGATGCGCTGTTTCGTGCGGTTGGGCGCCGCCCAGTAAATCTCGAGCGCGAGCTGGTCCACCTTGACCAGCGTGCGTTCGTCTGACTGCTTCCGGTCCAGGTAGAAGTAGAGGTAGCCCGTGGCGAGGGCACGGTAATTGGCCAGGCCGGAGTCGGCGTGGGGTGTGGCGCGCCGGGCGCGCGCCCTGGCCACGAGCTCGAGCGTGCGAGCCGAGTTCCAGTCCCCGGTGGCCTGGGCGCCGGCAGGGGTGGCGGGGGAAAGCAGCGCGAGCACCAGGGCCGCTCGAGCGCTCGCGCTAGTGCGTTTCCACGTCATTCAACGCCCAGTCGTACTCCAGGTATTCGATCCCATAGCGGCCCGCTTCCAGCCAGGCCGCGGCTTCCGATGGCAGGTAGTGGCGGATGAAGGCCAGCACGGCACGCTGCGTGGCATTACCCGGGAAGCGCTGGGATGCTTCGCTGCCCGTGGGGGCGCGGAAATCCTCGCCGAACCAGTCGAAGATCGAGGAGAGCTGCACCACGGCTGCCGCCGGTTCGAATCGGTTCTTGCGCGTGTCGCCCAGGAAACGGCGCGCCTGGTCATCGAGTTGCTCATCGAGACGCTCCGCGGCATACGGCTCTGCGCGCAAGGCCGGGCAGGACCGGGCAGCACATACCAGCGCGAAGTGGATGCGGGGGTCGCGGTAGCGCTCGCGCAGCCACTGGTGCTCGATCTCGTCCAGCGTGAGCAGCCGGCCGGCTGCGCGATGCTTGATCCCGTCGAAGAAGCCCGCGATCTGCCATACCGAGTTCCCCGGCCGCAAGGCAGACTTGACGCTGAGCCGCCGCTGGATCGGGTATGCGTCGACCACCGTGGCGATGACGTAGGCATTGTAAGCATTGATCAGGTGCGCCATCTGCTGCGCCCGGGTCCAGCCATCAAACTGCGCGGCTGTGACGGCGCTGAGCTGCCGGAGGTAGCTGTTGAGCCGCGCCCGATCCCGCCGGAGCGCGCCGTAACGCACGCCGTCCCCCGTCCCATGGGCCGCGAGCAGCTCGGCCCAGGGGTCGGCCGCCTGCGCCGCGGTTGGTTGGGCCAGCGGTGCATGGGCCAGCCAGATCAGGGCCAGAGCGGCGAGCCAGCGTCGCCAGCGCGGGGCGGTTCGAGTCCTGCCGGATCTACTCATTTTCGCCTTGGAAACGCACGGTTACTACCGTGCCCGGCAACCTGGGTTCCGGCGCGGCCCCGAAAGCAAGGGAGCCCGCTGTGCGGGCGGGCCCCCCTTTGCTGCCAAGGAATCGTCCAGGAATGACGGCTGCTTCAGGAGCTCCCTCGGCCGCTGCGCGACTTCGGGATGACCGCTTCGCCCTCAGTTGGCGCTCCAGAAGCCGGCCAGTGCTTCGCCGTCGGGGCTTTCGCGCAGCTTCTCGAACGCGCGGTTGCGGATCTGGCGGATGCGTTCCCGGGTTACGCCGAGTAGCGAGCCGATCTCCTCCAGCGTCCTCTCTTCGCCGTCGTCCAGGCCGTAGTAGAGATACAGGATCTTTCGCTCCCGCTCGGTCAGGTACTTC
>JACQVE010000037.1 GCA_016209965.1 Gemmatimonadota bacterium
ACGCTGGCTGCGAAGACAACACGGCGCAGCGTGTGGGGGAAGTGCGTCTTGACATCCTGCCCCATAGAAGGAAATTCAAACGCCATTTCGGTACGCTTGTGACGATAGGTTCGTCAGCGGGAGCGAGTCAAGATTCACCTGCTGCGAAGGGGCTATGGCTGTAGGGTGCGAGGCCATGCCGAGTCGGGTCGGCAGGATCGGCATGGCGGTGGGTTCGGAGTGGGCGCGATTCGGATTGACAGGGAGGGAGCGCGGCGGCGCGCAACAGCGCGGCGTGAGCGGGCGCGGCTCCGCCTCAGGCGTCGCGGCTCTGATCGGAGGAGAGCCCGGGAGGCGAGCGGGCTTCCGCAGCCGGCGGGCGAGCAAGCGCGCCCGATGTCGATTTCCGTCGCGCCCGTTCGTAGGTATGCTGAAGACCGCGGACGAGCCGCGGCCGGACCCCAACCCTTCGGAGGGCAACCATGCGCTACCTGATCCTGATCTACGAGAACGAGGCGACGGCCCCGAACGATCCGGCCGAGTTTCAGAGGTGGGCAGACTACACGGAGCGCCTGAAGGCATCCGGGTGCTACCTCGGCGGCGAGGCCCTGCAGCCGAGCTCCACCGCAACGACGGTCCGGGTGAGGGGCGGGAAGACGCTGACCACGGACGGGCCATTCGCGGAGACGAAGGAGCAGCTCGGCGGGTTCTACATGGTCAACTGCAAGGACCTGGACGAGGCCCTGAAGTGGGCGGCCCAGATCCCGAGCGTGGACCGCGGCCCGGTCGAGGTGCGACCGATCATGGAGTTCGGGGAGCCGTAGCCGGCCATGGGTGCGGATGAGGGCGCGCCCGGCTCCGGGGACGTGCGTCCGGAGTCAGGCGTGCCCGGTGCCGAGGCGCGCGAGACGCTGGAGGCCGTTTTCCGGCGGGAGCGCTCGCAGATCCTCGGCGTCCTCATCCGCCTGACCGGCGACTTCTCGCTGGCCGAAGATGCGCTCCAGGAGGCGTTCGCGGAGGCGCTCTCCCGGTGGCCGGCGGATGGTGTGCCGCCGCGTCCGGCGGGCTGGATCACGACGACTGCGCGTCGCCGGGCGATCGATACGGTGCGTCGCGCCCGGACCTACCGCCGCCGTCGCGAGGCGCTCGAGCGACTCGTCGCCGCCGAAGGCCTCGCGTTGGAGGTGCCGGTTGCCGTGCCGGGTGAAGACGGGTCGCCGCATGACGACCGGCTCCGGCTCCTCTTCACCTGTTGTCACCCCTCCTTGTCACTGGAGTCGAAGGTCGCGCTCACGCTGCGCATGGTCGGTGGGCTCACGACGCGTGAGATCGCGCGCGCATTCCTGACGACCGAGCCGACGACGGCGCAGCGCCTCGTCCGGGCGAAGCACAAGATCCGCGCGGCCGAGATCCCGTTCCGTGTTCCCGCGGCGACCGACCTGCCCGACAGGCTCGAGGCGGTGCTCGCAGTAATCTATCTGGTCTTCAACGAAGGCTACACTTCTACGGGCGGCGCCGGCCTCATTAGGGACGACCTGTGCGCGGAAGCGATCCGCCTTGGCAGACTCCTCGATGCCCTGCTCCCGGCGCAGCCCGAGGCAGAGGGGCTGCTCGCGCTGATGCTGCTGCACGCCGCGCGACGGAGCGCGCGGACTGGACCGGATGGCGAGCTGATCACGCTCGAGCGGCAGGACCGCGGCCTTTGGGACCGCGCCCTGATCGACGAGGGCACGACCAGCCTCGAAAAGGCGCTGCGCCGTGGGCGCGTGGGGGCATACCAGCTCCAGGCCGCCATAGCGGCGCTACACGCCGAGGCGGAGACGCCCGAGCGCACCGATTGGCCCCATATCGCCGCGCTTTACGACCTTCTACTCCGGGTCCAGCCGACGCCCGTGGTCGAGCTGAACCGCGCCGTCGCGATCGGCATGGCGGCCGGACCGGCAGCGGGACTCACGCTCATTGACGACCTCGATGCGCGTGGTGAGCTGCGCGGCTACCACCTGCTGCCCGCCGCGCGCGCCGAGCTGCTCGTCCGGCATGGCGCTCTTGCCGAGGCCGAGCGAAGCTACCGGCGCGCCATCGACGAGTGCACCAGCCCGGCGGAGCGCGCGCACCTGGCCCGGCGCCTGTCAGAGCTGGCGCGTAGCTGAGCCTCGCGCGCAGGCCGCAAGACCCATGGCCAGATCGGCCCGGCTGAAACTTTGAAACCAGGTCCGAAAACCAGGTCTGACGGGCCACGCCAGTAATGGCTGCGAGGGGTCAGGAATTTGGCCAGGACCAGCGAACGCCCAGGCGGTGGACGGCGCCGAAGAAGTCCAGGTTCTGGTAGGTGTAGTCGAGGGCGAGCCGGCCGAGGGCGAGGCCGGCGCCGAGGCGCAGCGCGCCCAGCCCGCTGTCGCCGCCGCCCCAGCCGTCGTAGCCGATGCGTGCTACCGCGCCCAGCCGGCCGGTCTGGCCGCGCAGCCAGCCGGCCTCGACACCGGCCAAAACGGTCGCGCCTCCCTCGCGCAGCTGGCTGACCAGGTCGGCCATGGCCAGTAAGCCCAGCCCGCCCTCGGCGGCCAGCTCGAAGGCGGCGCCCAGCCGCAGCTCGGTGGGAAGCGGTGCGTCCTCGGCGCCATCGCCGGAAAGGCTGCCGCCCAGGTTACGCAGCGCGGCGCCCAGGGTAACGTAGGGGAGCTCGAGTTGCACGCCGGCATCGGCCAGCGGCGCGGAGCGGGACAGGCCGGCCAGGTCCGTGGTGGCCAGGCCCAGGCCCGCGCCCACGCGCAGCCTGCCACGGGCCAGTGGCAGGGCGGCGGCCAGGCGCACCGCGGTCTCGCGTGCGCTGGCCGTCTCCCCCGTTTTCCTGCCGCGCTGCCCGCCCAGGTCGGGGTCCGGCTCGACGACCTCGATGTCACCGGCATCCAGGAAGCTCACGCCGAGGCCCAGGGCAAAGTCCCCGACGCGCAGGGCGCCGGCCGCAGAACCCAGGCTGATCCCGGCGACATGGCGCTGGTAGGCGGCACTGAAGCCGCCGCTGAGCGTGAGGAGCCCCGCCGGATTGTAGAACACGAGGTCCGCGTCGCCGGCACCGGCGGCGTACGCGCCCGAGAAGCCCGCGGCGCGGCTGCCCGCCGGGAGCTGCAGCACCTGTGCGCCGCTCGTGCCCGGGCCGTCCTGGGCGGCGGCCCCGCCGGGCGCGGCAAGGGTGGCGGCGAATGCGGCGGCGGCCAGGGCCGCTGTGCAGGGCCGGCGTTGCCAG
>JACQVE010000038.1 GCA_016209965.1 Gemmatimonadota bacterium
CCCCTGCTGCGCGTCCATGGGCCCGGCATTGGTGACCCAGAAGCGGAAACTGGGGGCGGTGCGCATGCCCGTGACGGCAAAGTCGCGGGTAGCCGCCAGGTTGAAGCCCGAGGGTGGCTGCTGGGCCCCGAGCGGCGCTACGACGCCGGCTAACAGTGCGAGCGCCGCGAACGGCCGGAGTAAGCTCGAGGGCAACATCGCGATTCTCGTTCTCGGGTCCATATCAGAAGCTCACCTTGATGCCCAGCGTGATGCCGCGGCGATCATGGAACATCTCCGGCCGGTCCAGGAAGCTGGAGAAGGCCGAGGCGCCGCCCACGAAGAAGGTGGCGCCGGGGCTGCCGTTCTGGAATCCGCTCACGGCGCCGCGCTCCCAGGAGACAGTGCCCGCGTCACAACGCCCGCTGGTCGGGTAAACGATGGCGCAGGTCTTGAAGTCAAAGAGGTTGTTGACGCGCAGGAACCCCACGTAACGTAGGTTGGCCAGCCGCAGCACCTTCTCGAGGTACAGATCGATCCAGTAGATGGCGGGCGCGGTCCCCGAGTTGCGCTCGCCCCGGTCGGCGTCTCCGATCACGTTGGATGACACGCGCCGCACGAACTGCGGGGTATAGGCAAAGCCGCTCTGGTAGCGCCCGGTCAGCGTGGCCTTGGCGTTGCGCAGCAGCCCGCCCAGCGGGAGGGCGAGCGGAGCGTCGCCGCCGGCGAAGCGCAGCGTAGCCGTGACCACGTGTGGCACATCGATCTCGGAGCGGATCTCCCTGAACGAGGGTGGATCGCCCTCATAGAGCTTCTGCACTTCGAGGTCGGGCGGCGCCGCGTTGGTCCAGGCCTGAGCGAAGGAGTAGCTCATATCGAACCCCCAGTGATTGGCGAGCCCGCGCTTGAGCCCCAGCTCGATGCCGCGCACGGTCTGGTAATCCGTGTTGAGCAGCACGTAGTAGGCGGGCGATGTGCTGCCGTAGGTCTCGCCCGGGTCGTTGATGGGCGCACCGTCCGGGAGCACGCCGCCGCGGCGGCTGCCCGTCAGCCCCGTCTGATCCTTGCTGAAGGCGACCACCGACAGGCCGTAGTTTTCGAACAGCTCGGCCAGCAGCCCGATCTCGTAGCTGGTGGTGCGCTCGGACTCGAGCCCCGGGTTGCCCACCAGCGGGTAGAGCGCCAGGTTGCGACAGGTGCCCAGCCCCTGGCAGAGCGGCCGGAGGTCAGGCCCGAGCGGCGTCCCCTCGACTCCGTCGCCGGGCAGGATGGTGTCGGTCTGGATGGTAGTGCCGCCACGTCGCACCGTCACGCGCACGGGGCTGATTACGGTGTCGGAAGCGACGCGCCCGATGCCCGTGCGCTGCAGCAGGTTGTGGTACAGTGGGTTCTGGCTGAAGCGGCCGTAGTTGGCGAACATCCTCACGCTTTCCGTGACCGGGAAGGAGAGGCCGATCCGCGGCGAGATCTCGGTCCGCCCCGGCGCCTCCTGGAAGTCGTCGCGGAACGCCACGGCGCGCGCACTGTCCATCAGGAAATCGTTGCCCAGCTCATCCACGGCCAGCGAGCAGGCGCTGATCCCGCGGAAAGTCTGCCCGCCCGGCGCCTTCCACTCGAAGGGCGTGGTCTGCCCGAGCGAGGCCGCCAGCCCCTCGCACACCTCGAAAGCCGTAGTGCCATTGGTGGGGTCCAGCGGATCGGTGAAGTAGAAGCCCGGCACGTCGAAGTGGTCCAGCCGGAACCCGAGGTTCACAGTCAGGAAGTCGTACTCGATCCGGTCCTGCAGATACATGGCGAAATCCCACGGCTTGGCCGTGTAGTCGTAGGTCAGGATCTCGTCGTCATCAAAGGGCCGGCCGCCGTTCCGCGCCTCGTGCAGCGCGAAGTCATGCCGCTGGTAGAAGACGCCGGCCCTCAGGTTGTGGTGATCCGTGACCTGCGACTGCAGGTCGGCGCGCAGCACCGTAGTCTCCATGGTGTCGCTGCCGAAGAAGTTCTCCGTTCCGGTAGCCGGCGGCACGTGCGGCGCGCGCGGCGCCCGCCGCGTCTGCCGGGGCACAATGAAGCCGGCGCCCACGGTGGTGTAGTTGCGGATGTCATCGCCCAGGCACACGCCCGCCAGCCAGTTGCAGGAGAGGCGGTCCTGATCGAGGCGGCCGGCGGTTACGGTGTAGGCGGTGTTTCCGAGGGTGTGGTCCCAGCGTCCCCAGAGCATGGAGCGGCGGCGGTCCACGGCGTTGTAGACGGTGTAGGGCAGCACGCGCAGGAAGCTGCCTTCCAGCAGGTCCTCCATACGGGTGGGGTCCACGCCCTGTCGGAAAATGCGGTTGCACCAGTCCACCTGGTCCGGGTAGCGTTGGCTGCACACCGCGAGGAAGTCCTGGTCCACCACGGAGAAGGCGCGGTTGAAGGGTTTGCGCTGGGCCTCGTAGTAGACCCCGCCCACGTTCAGCTTGGCGGCCGGTGTGAGATAGTAAGTGAGCTTGCCATACAGGTCGCGTTTGGTGCTGAACCCCACACTCTGCCAGCCGGGAATCAGGTCGGTGAAGTAGGGGGTGCGCCCCAGTTCATCGGGTGTCCGCTCGGTGGGGGTGAAGATCTTGTCATCGAACTCGAGCACGCGGTCCGCGCCTGTGCTCTGCCGCCCGGACAGCAGGTAGCGGAGCTTGGCGCCCGTGCCCGGCACGGGACCCGAGACGTAGCCCTCGTACTGGTCGAAGTTGCGCACATCGTCCGGCGCACTGCCCAGCGCGCCGGCAAAGCCGGAGGTCTGGTAGCCCAGCGCGCCGTGCAGCTCTTCTGTGCCCTCCTTGGTGGCGATGTTGATAATGCCGGAGAGCGCGTTTCCGTACTGCGCCTCGAATCCGCCCTTCACCAGATCAAGCTGCTGGATGGCGAAGTTGGTGAGGTCAAAGGACGGCCCGCCGAAGAGCACGTTGTTCACAGGAATGCCATCAATCTGCGTCAGCGTCTCGCCGTAACGGCCGCCGCGGATGCGGATGGGCGAGATGCCACGATGCGAGTCATTGAACGAGATGATGTCGCTGTTCTCATCGCCCACGGGCAGGAACCCGGACTGCAGGCGGAGCACGCCGGCCAGGTCGGTCACGGGGAGAGATGCGATCTGCTCGGCCACCAGGGCCGTGCCGCTCCCCGTCGCCTGGGTCTCGATGAGCGGCACGCGCTGCGCCTCGACCACGACCTCCTGCACGGCCACGGCCTGGCTGGGCAGCGCGAAGTCAACCGCTCGCGTCACGTCGATCGCCACCTGGACGTTCTCGCGCCGCACCGTGGCGAAGCCGATGAGCTGGGCCGTGACGGTGTAGAGCCCCGGGGGGATATTGATGATGAAGTAGCGGCCGTTCTCCTGGGTCAACGCCCCGCGACCGGTGCCCTCGACATAAACCTGCACGCCCGCCAGCGGCGTGCCGGTCTGCTGGTCCGTCACCAGCCCTGTGATCTTGCCCGTTTGCGCGTGTGTTGGCCTGGCGAAGGCGAGCAGGGTGACGGCCAGCCCGCAGAGGCAGGCGCATCTCAGCATGGGGGCGTGCATCTGGACTCCTCCGATAGATGTGTCGGCAGTGGCATGCACGGATCTCCGGAGACGCAGCGAAGCTTTGCCCGGACGCCCGGGGGATGGAAATCCCACGACCTCTGTGTTTTTCGACGGGAGGTGCTGCAGTGTAGCTGGGCGCCATGTTAAGGCGCCCCCAGGAGGCTGTCAATATCCCTTACGCGACGCGGGCGGGCTCCGCTCGATCCGGACATCGGGAATCGCTTGCTGGCAAGGGCGGCGTCGAGCATGGACAGCGCGCCGCGGCACATGCCGGGGCGGCCGGCGGGCAGATTCGAGACAAGAGGCCCCGGGCGGATTTGAACCGCCGAATCGAGGTTTTGCAGACCTCTGCCTTACCACTTGGCTACGGGGCCGGCCACGACACTGGGCGTGCGGGGCAGTTGCGGAGAGCGGGAAACGGGACTCGAACCCGCGACCTTCTGCATGGCAAGCAGACGCTCTACCAACTGAGCTATTCCCGCAGGTGCGTCAATTTTAGCGGAAAATCGGGGCATGGTCAAGCTGCGGCGTCGCCCAGCGCGGCGCGGTAGACTTGCTCGTAGCGGGCAGCGGAGCGGGTCCAGGAGTGGTCGAGCCGCATGCAGCGCCGTCGCAGCTCGTCCCAATCGGGGCCGCGCCACGCCGTGCGGGCACGCGCCGCCGCCTGGACGAGCGCGTCCGCGGTGGCCGGGCCGAAGGTGAAGCCGGTCACGCCGTCCTCGACCGTATCGGCCAATCCGCCGGTGCGCCGGACGACGGGGGGCAGGCCGTAGCGCTGGGCGATCATCTGGCCCAGGCCACACGGCTCGAAGAGCGAGGGCATGAGGAAGAAGTCGCCCCCGGCGTAGAGGCGGCGGGCGAGGGCGTCGTCGAAGCGGAAGATGGCGGCAACGCGGCGTGGGTGTTCGGCGGCCGCCCGGGACAGCGCCTCCTCGTATGCCGCGTCGCCCTCACCCAGCACGGCCAGGCGCGCGCCATCGCGCAGCAGCCGGGGCAAGGCGGCGACCACCAGGTCGAGCCCCTTCTGATGCGTCAGCCGTGTGACCATCACGAAGAGGGGCCCCCGGCCATCCAGCCCCAGCTCGTGGAGCAGCGCCTCCCGGTTCGACGCTCTCCGCTGCACGTGCTCGGCATCGAAACGTGCGGGCACGGACTCGTCGGCCGCGGGGTCCCAGGTTGCGGGATCAATTCCATTCAGGATCCCGACCAGCATGCGCCGGCGGAAGCGCAGCAGCCCGTCCATGCCCGCGCCGTACTCCGGCGTCTGGATCTCGCGCGCGTACGTGGGCGATACCGCTATCAGGCGATCGCTCAGGGCCAGGCCGCCCTTCAGGAAAGAGGCGGAGCCGAAGAACTCCAGGCCGTTTTCCGTGCGGAACAGGTCGCCCGGGATGCCGATCTCCTCGAGCAGCGCGGACGGGAAATTCCCCTGGAACGCCAGGTTATGGATATTGAAGATGGTGGCCGCTTCCATGCCATCCAGCAGCCCGTAGACCGGAACGAGCCCCGTCTGCCAGTCGTTCAGGTGGACGATGTCGGCGCCCCAGGCGCGGGCGTGCTGCACGATGGCGCGGCAAAAGAGGGCGAAGCGGCGGCCATGGGCGAGGGGGTCGGCACGAGTCGGCTGGTAGACATCTTCCACGTCGAAGGAGCGCCAGTGCTCGACGAAGATGGCGGGCACGCCGCCGGGCGGCCGGTGCTCGAAGTAGCGGACGCGCACGCCGCGCCCGGGCCAGGGGAGGCGTGCCGCCCCGGCCGGCGCCAGCTCCGGCGGGCGAGTGCGCACGGTCCGATACAGGGGGTGGATGATCCGGACCTCGTGCCCGCGGGCGGCGAGCGCGTCGGGCAGGGCGCGGGCCACTTCCGCAAGGCCGCCGCTCTTCCAGTAGGGGGCGGCCTCCGGCGTTGCGAAGAGGATCCTCACAATTCAAGCTACGGCGACGTTCAACCGCTGCGCCATGGCTCAGAGTGTGGGCGGCAGGCGCCTTGACTGGCGCCGTGCATGGCGAATATACTGGTGCCAACCTCTCCGTACGTTCAGGCGACGCCGCATGCTGCGGGTACCGGCGAGCCGGGCTGGCGCCGGCCCACCATGCCAGCGTGTGAACGACCACAATCCCGGGTGGACCGAGACGGATTCCCAGGATGGCCACCCTGCAGGCGTAACCCCAATCAACGAGGTGCGTGATGCGGCTCCATCGCGAAAGGTACATCGTGACCGTCTTTGCGCTCGCCCTGCTGTGGGCGCGGCCGGCGCTGGCCCAGACGGGCTCGATCGTGGGCAGCGTCCGGGATGCGGAGGCGGTCGCGCCCCTGGCCAGCGCTCGAGTGGAAGCGATCAATGCGGCGGGCAGCGTGGCCGGCAGCGCATTCACGGATGAGGCCGGACAATTCCAGATCACCAGGCTGGCGCCGGGCACCTATGCCCTGGCGGTCACGCTGGTGGGTTTCGAGACCTACCGTGTGCCGGGCGTGCGGGTGGCCGCGGACCAGGCAACAACGGTCAGCGCCGATCTGGTCTCGCTCGCCTACCGACTCAATCCCATCGTCGTGACGGCATCGAGAAAGCAGGAGAAGGCGCTGGACGCGCCCGCGACAGTGTCCGTGGTGGACACACGGACAATCGAGTCGCGGCCGGTCGTCACGCCGGTGGAACACCTGCGCGGCACGCCGGGCGTGGACGTCATCACCCAGGGGCTGCAAGGGACGAACGTGGTCGTCCGCGGCTTCAACAACATCTTCTCCGGGGCGCTGCACATGCTGAGCGACAACCGGATCGCACACGTCCCGTCGCTCCGCGTCAACGTCATGCGCTTCATTCCCGTGACCAACGAGGACATTGAGCGCATGGAAATCGTGCTCGGTCCTGGCTCGGCACTTTACGGGCCGAACACGGCCAACGGCGTGCTGCACATCATCAGCAAGTCGCCGCTGGACCACCAGGGCAGCTCGGTTTCGGTGGGGGGCGGCAACCAGGGCGTCCTGCAGGGCACCTTCAGGACCTCGCAGCTTATGGGCGAGAAGTTCGGCTACAAGGTCTCCGCCCAGTACCTCGAAGGGAAGGAGTGGGCGTTCACGGATCCGGTCGAGCAGGTTGCCCACGAGACGGCCGCCAAGACGAACCCGAACACACGCATCGGTGTGCGGGATCGGGACATCCGGCGCTGGGCCGTGGACCTGCGCGCAGACTGGCAGCCGAGTGACGATTTCCGCAGCTCCTTCTCCTTCGGCAGCACCACGGAAGACAACGGCATCGAGCTGACCGGTATCGGCGCGGCGCAGGTGCGAGGCTGGACGTACAGCTACTACCAGGCGCGTGCCAACTACAAGCGGCTGTTCGGGCAGGTGTACCTCAACACGAGCAGCGCGGGAGAGACCTACTTGCTGCGCGACGGCGCGGACATTGTGGACGACTCGAAGGTCCTCGTCGGCCAGCTTCAGCACGGCCTGGGGCTGGGCGCGCGCCAGAACTTCACCTACGGTGTGGATTTCATTCGCACCATGCCCGATACGCGTGGCACCATTACGGGGATCAACGAGGAGGACGACAACTACTCGGAGTTCGGCGCCTACCTGCAGTCGGAGACGCGGCTCACCTCGATGTTCGACCTGGTCCTGGCGGGGCGCTACGACAAGCATTCGGAGCTGGTGGACGCGGTCTTCTCGCCACGCGCGGCGCTGGTCTTCAAACCCGTGGAGAACCACAACTTCCGCGTGACCTACAACCGCGCCTTCTCGACGCCGACCAGTAACAACCTGTTCCTGGACATCAGCGCCGGACCTGCGGGCGCGCTGGGCCCCCTCGGCTTCTTTGCGCACGCGCGGGGACCGGGCAGGAACGGGTTCGAGCTGGCCCGCGATGATGGCTCGATATACGGCATCCGTTCGCCGTTCGCCGCCGGTGTGGGCAAGACGTCTGCGGACATCGTGGCGCCCGACGCGGCGAGCACCTACCTGCTGCAGGTCACGGCATTGGCGGCAGTGCAGGCCGCGCGGGGCCAGCCCCTGAGCCCGCAGCTAGTGGCGTACATGCGCAGCCTGGCGCCGGAAGCGGCCGCCCGGGTGAGCCAGAGCCTGCTGAACACGACGACCCGGCAACTCAGCCCGCTGAAGGGCACCGTCTTCGAGGATGTGCCTGGCATTGAGGAGTCCACCACCACCACGTTCGAGGTGGGCTACAAAGGGTTGCTGGGCGGTAAGCTGCTGTTCGCGGCAGACGCCTGGTGGGCGGAGCACGAGAACTTCACCTCGCCCCTCCTGGTGCACACGCCCATGCTGCTGATGACGCCCACGGAGCTGGTGCCGTACCTGGTGCCGCGGCTGATGCAGGCGGGGCTGTCGCAGGCGCAGGCGACGGCGCTGGCCACGGGGATGGCGCAGATCCCGGCCGGCGTGGTGGCCTCGCCCGATGTGGTGACGGCGGCGCCCAGCCTGATCGCGACGTACCGCAACTTCGGCGCAGTCGACCTGACGGGGGCCGACCTCTCGGTCACGGCGCTGCTAACGGACCGCTGGTCGCTGGGCCTGACGGGCTCGCTGGTCAGCGATGATCACTTCTTCGAGTCGCTGAGCGATCCGGACAAGGACTGTGAGGGCAAACTCGCGGACGTGGACTGCCAGTTGGTGGGCTTGAATGCGCCCAAGAAGAAGGGCACGGTCACGCTGGGCTACCGGGACGACGACCGCGGGTTCAACGGCGAAGTGCGTGTCCGCTACACGGACGAGTTCCCGGTCAACTCGGCGCCGTTCATAGGCATCAAGTGCGTGGTGCCGGGCGGCGAAGGGAGTTGCGTGAAGTCGTACACGCTGCTGGACCTGAATCTCGGGTACCGGCTCCCGTTCTTGCGGGGCCCAACGGTTCAGCTCAGCGTGCAGAATCTGCTGGACGAGAAGTACCAGAGCTTCCTGGGCGTCCCGGAGATCGGCACGTTGGCGCTGCTGCGGCTGAAGTACAATTTCTGAGGAAGGGCAAGGTCGGAAATAGCGCAGGGCCCCGATCCTCCCTTCTGAAAGGCACGGCCGGGTGCTTGGGCGCCCGGCCGTACCGCTTTTGGGGCCTCAGCGCTCATCAGGGAATAACTCCTTAGTGGTCGAGTTCGTAAGTACGGCCACGCCGAATGCGGGCGTATTTGCGGATTCGACCACCTAGCCGCCCGCGGCTGCACCCAGGAGCTCGCGGGCGTGCTGCAGACTGGCGGTGCTGTGCGGGTCGCCGCCCAGCATGCGGGCGAGCTCCCGGACCCGCTCCTCACCCTCGAGCTCGGTGAGGCGGGTCAACGTGGTTCCTTCCCGCTCCACCTTCTCGACGCGCAGGTGATGCTCCGCGCGGCAGGCGATCTGCGGCAGGTGCGTGATGACGAACACCTGGTGGTGCCCGGCGACGCGCCGGAGCTTTTCCCCAATCTGGAGCGCGACCACGCCGCCGATCCCGGCGTCGATCTCGTCGAATACTAGTGCCGGGATGCGGTCCAGGCGCGCCAGGATCGTCTTCAGGGCGAGCATGATGCGGGACAGTTCGCCGCCGGAGGCCACGCGCGTCAGCGGGCGGGGCTCGAACCCGGGGTTCAGCGCGACCAGGAACTCGATGGTTTCGGCGCCCTCCGCGCCGATGTCCGCGAATGGGGAGCGTTGCACCTCGAAGCGCCCGCCGGGCAAGCCGAGCTCGGGGAGTATGGCCATGATCTCGGCCGCCAGGCGCTGGGCGGCTTCCGCGCGGCGACGGCTCAGCTCAGCGGCCTGGGAGTGCAGGCGGGCACTCGCCGCAGCATCCTCCCGTTCCAGAGCGCGACGCTCGAAGACGACTTTGTCGAGTGCGTCCAGCTCCTCCCTGCCCCGCCGCCCCGTCTCGATGACATCGGCCAGCGTTGGCCCGTACTTGGACTTGAGCCGAAAGAGCAGATCCTGGCGGCGGTGGATCTCGTCCAGTCGCCCCGGGTCGTGCTCGACCCGCGCTCGATAGTCGCCCATGCGCCGGCCCAGCTCCTCGAGGTTGTAGTACGCGGTTTCGAGCAGCTCGCGCGCCTCCACCTGCCCGGGATCGATGCGGAGAAGCTGTTCGAGCACCCGGCGCAGCTCGCCCAGGCGCGCCGTCAGGGCGTCCTCTTCCGCGTACAGCTCCTGGTGCAGCCGGCCGGAAAAGCGGGCCAGGTCCTCGGCATGCTCGAGCAGGCGGGACTCCTCCCCGAGCTTCTCCTCCTCACCCTCGCGCACCGCCGCCGATTCGATCTCCTCGACCTGATAGCGCAGGAAATCCGCCCGCTGCTCGGTTTCCCGGCGCCGCCGCTCCAGCTCCTCCATCTGGCGCCGCACGCGCTGCAGCGCGGCATGTGCCGCGCGTACTTCTGCCGCCAGCTCGGCGCTTCCGGCGTAAGCATCCAGGATCGAGCGCTGCTCGTCCGGCCTCAGCAATGTCTGATGTTCGTGCTGCCCGTGCAGGTCCACGAGCTGCCGGCCCAGCTCGCCGACGAACGCGGCGGTAGCGGCGGAGCCGTTCACCCAGGCGCGATTCCGCCCTTCCGCCGCGACTTCGCGACGGAGGAAGAGCAGGCCCTCCTCCGCCTCGAGGCCATGCTCCGCAAGGAGCCGCAGCACGGTGGGCTGCCGGGCCACGTCGAACACCCCCTCGACCACCGCCCTTGCCGCAGCGGCGCGCACCACCTCGGAGGATGCGCGCTCACCCAGCAGCAGCGAGAGGGCGCCCACGATGATGGATTTCCCCGCCCCGGTCTCGCCCGTAAGCACGTTCAGCCCTGGCTCGAGGCGGACAGCGAGCCGCTCGATGACGGCGTAATTCTCGATGCGCAGTTCGATGAGCATGCGCGAGTATAGCGGGCGGTTCGGGGGCGCTTCAATAGCCAGCCGGGGCGGGGGCCAGTGCCCGCGCCCGCCTCCGCTCCGGCCCTTGCCTTAACCCCCCGGGGCGCGCTCGATACCCCAGTGCAGCTTGCGGCGTAGCGTGGAAAAGAAGCTCTGCCCGGAAAAGCGGACCAGCGGGACCGTGGCCTCGCCGCGGCGCACCACCAGTTGATCGCCCGGCCGCAGCGCTTCACCCTCCTGCCCGTCCACGGTCAGGACCAGCTCTTCGCTGTCCGTCAGCACCTGGACCGTGATGGCAGTGGTAGCAGGCACGACCAGGGGGCGAACGGCCAGGGTATGGGGGCAGATCGGCGTCGCCAGGATGCAGTCCACCGTAGGCACGACAATGGGGCCGGAGGCGGATAAGGAATACGCGGTCGAGCCGGTGGGCGTAGCCAGGATGATGCCGTCGGCGCTGTAGGCGCCCACCTCCTCGCGCTCTTCGCCGACGTAGACGGCCAACCGGATGATGCGAGCAAACCCGCCCTTGTGGAGTACTGCGTCATTCAACGCCAGATAGCTCGATCCAGGCACGCCCTGTCGGTCGACGACCCGCGCCTCGAGCGTGAAGCGCGTGTCCACCCAGAAGTCGCCGGCCAGCACGGCCTCGAGACTCTCATCCAGCTCGGCCGGCGTAATGGAGGTGAGGAAGCCGAGGAACCCGAGGTTGATGCCCAGCACGGGAGTGTGGTGGGGCGCCACCATGCGGGCGCCACGCAGGAGTGTGCCGTCGCCGCCAAAGGTGAGCAGCAGGTCCACAGCGCCCGCGCGGAACTCGCCGGCGCCGTGGATGCCGAGGCGCTCCTCCGCCAGGAGCGCGAGGCCGTGACGCTGGGCAAAGCGTCGCACGTCGGCGAGAGCGGAGTCAAGGCCGGGTGAGCCGGCCTGCCCCACGACGCCGATGCGCCGGAATGGCGAGCTTCGCTCCGGCATTCAGGCGCTCTCGCGCACCGGCGCGACATGCGACGCGCCGAGCAGCGCCAGGGCCCGAGCAGCGATACCTGCCGCCGTCAGGCCGACCTCGTGCAATTGGTCGGCGCGCGCGGCGTGCTCGATGACCCGGTCCGGCACTCCCAGGACTCCCAGGCGCAGCTCCGGCCGTTCCCGCCGCGCCGGCTCGAGGCGCCGTGCCAGCGCCCCGCCGAAGCCGTTCACCACGGTACCCTCCTCGACCGTGAGGATGGCGGCGTGCCGGGAGGTGACCCAAGCCAGTGCCCGCTCATCAAAAGGCTTCAGGAACCTGCAATTCACAACGGTAGCATCGACTCCGGCGCCCTCGAGTGTGCGGGCGGCGTCCAGCGCCGGCAGCACCATCGTGCCTACGGCCAGGATGGCAAGGCCGTGCCCGCGGCGGAGCACCTCCCAGGTGCCGAACTCGAGGGGCGGGATCTCGTCCAGCGGCGGGACCGGGGCGGGCACGTTGTCGCGGGGGTAGCGCGTCGCGAAGGGCCCCTGCACGTCCTCCAGCGCGAGCCGCAGCAGCGCCAGCAGCTCGGCGCCATCCTTGGGCGCGGTGACCACGAAATTGGGTACCGCCAGCAGGTAGGCAATGTCGTACAGGCCCATGTGGGTTGGCCCATCATTTCCTACCAGCCCCGCCCGATCCATGGCGAAGATCACGGGCAAGTTCTGGATCGCGACGTCGTGGATGATCGAGTCGTAGGCGCGCTGCAGGAACGTCGAATAGATGGCCGCGACCGGCCGAAGCCCCTCGGTGGCCAGCCCGGCCGCGAAGGTCACGCCGTGGGCCTCGGCAATGCCCACATCGAAGAAGCGCTCCGGGTAGGCCTCGCCGAACGCGCCCGTGCCCGTGCCGCCCGGCATGGCAGCGGTAATGACGGTCAGCTCGGGGTAGCGCGCGCCCAGCTCGACCAGTCCCCGGCCGAACACGCTGGTGTACGCGGGCAAGCCGCCGCGCGACCGCGCCATCTCGCCGCTGATCTTGTCAAAGGGCGTGGCGCCGTGCCAGAGCACGGGGTTCTCCTCCGCCAGCGGGTACCCCTTTCCTTTCCGCGTCAGCACGTGCACCAGGCGCGGACCTTTCATCTGCTTCACCTTGCCGAAGGTGTCGACCAGCGCATCCAGGTCGTGGCCATCGACCGGGCCGACATAGCGGAAGCCCAACTCCTCGAAGAGCATGCCGGGGAGGAACAGGTTGAGCACGCTCTCCTCCAGCTTTCCCGCCAGCGACTCCATGGCCTCGGCAATGGAGGCCGGCGTGCGATGCAAAAGATTCTTGATCTCGTCCCGCAGGCGGTTGTACAGCGGGTTGGTGACCATGCGGGTCAGGTACTTGTGGATCGCCCCTACGTTGGGGGAAATGGACATCTCATTGTCGTTCAGCACGACGATCAGGTCGCGGTCGCTGTGCCCGGCATTGTTCAATGCCTCGTAGGCCAGCCCGCAGGTCAGCGCGCCATCGCCAATGACGGCCAGCACGTCATAATCCGCCCGCTTCAGGTCCCGCGCCGTGGCAATGCCGAGCGCGGCGGAGATCGAGGTGGCGGCGTGGCCGGCGCCGAAGACGTCGTAGGGGGATTCCTCCCGGCGCAGGAACCCCGAGATCCCGTCTCGCTGGCGCAGCGTCGGCAGCAGCTCGTTGCGGCCGGTGAGGATCTTGTGCGGGTACGCCTGGTGGCCTACGTCCCACACCAGGCGGTCCGCGGGTGTGTCGAACACGTAATGAAGCGCAATGGTGAGCTCGACGACGCCCAGACCAGGGGCGAAATGGCCGCCCACCTTGCTGACCACGTCGATCAGTCGCTCGCGCACCTCCTGCGCCAGCGCGGGCAGCTCGGCACGCGACAGCCGTCGCAGCTCGGCGGGCGAATGGATCCGGTCCAGCAGCGGCAAGCCAACCTCCTTGGGAAGCTGAGCGCCTACACGCGGTTCAGCGGTCTCGTTCCACGGCGTAGCGGGCCAGCGCCTCGAGCTCGGGGGTCGCAATGCCAGCCCGGCGCAGGGCAGCGATACCGGCTTCTGCTTCCGCCCGCGCCCGGCGCCGCGCCTCCCCCACCCCCAGTTGTGCGGGGAACGTGGACTTGGCCAGCTCCTCGTCCCGGCCAGCGGTTTTCCCCAGCACCGCCGAGCGGCCGGTGACGTCCAGGATGTCGTCCGTGACCTGGAACGCCAGGCCGACGGCGCGGCCATAGGCGGTCAGCGCCCTAATCTGGCCGCTCTGCCCACGGCCGGCCAGGCCGCCCACACGCAGGGCCGCCGTGAGCAGCGCTCCCGTCTTGCGGCGGTGGATCTCTTCCAGCCGTGGAATACCCACCTGGCGGCCCTCGCCTTCGAGATCGAGCAACTGTCCGCCGACCATCCCCTGCGCGCCGGCGGCGGCGCAGAGCTCGCGCACCAATTCGGCGCGTGCGGACGCTCCCAGCCCTAGGGCTCGCCCACCCTGCTCCACGATGGCGCAGGCGAGCGGAATGAGTGCGGCGCCGGCCAGGGTGGCCCGAGCTTCGCCGTAGACGCGGTGCGTGGTCGGCCGGCCGCGGCGCAGGTCATCATCGTCCATGCAGGGGAGGTCGTCGTGCATCAGGGAGTAGGTGTGTACCAGCTCGAGGCCGCAGGCGACGTCATAAATCGCACGCCGGGGTCGCGCCGCCACAGCGCGGTAGGCCGCGACGCACAGGATCGGGCGCAGCCGTTTGCCGCCGGCCTCCAACGCGTAGCGGAGTGGCTCCCTCAGGGTTGCAGGTACGCCGGCCAGCAGGGTGGCGGAAAGGCGGGAGAGCGCGGCTTCGACGCCGCGCCGCTCCGCGCGGAGGTAGGCAGTCAGGTCGAAAACGTCGCCCGCGACCTTCACTCCGGTTCCCGTGACATGGGCTCCAGAACGATCTCGCCGCCGGGATCCTCCAGCATGCGCCGCACACGGAGCTCGGTATGGCGGAGGATTTCTTCGGCTGCGCGCAACTGCGCAATGCCCTCCTCGAAGAGGGCGAGCGCCTGATCGAGCTCGAGTTCCTCGCGGTCCAGCGCAGCGACGATCTGCTCCAGCCGTTCGAGCCGTGCGTCCAGCCCCGGCGCGGGTTTCTGCTCAGCCATGGCGCTCCCGCTCCTGCGCGGCGCCAGCGATTTCCTCGACGCTGCAGCCTACGGCGCCATCGACCACCTGAAGACGGAAATGCTGGCCCTGAACAAAATCGCGCGAGCGCCGCAGCACCTGCCCACCCTTGCCCAGCGGCACGGCGTAGCCGCGGCGCAGCGCCGCGAGCGGCGAAAGCGCCTCGAGCTGCCCGGCCAGACGCAGCAGTCGCTCGCGCCGCGCGACGACCCGGCCGCGCGCGGCCGCGCGCAAGCGGTGGGCGAGGCTCTCGAGCCGCCGCTCGCGCTCGCCAAACCGGCGCGTCGTGCGCACCCTCAGGCGCTCGCGCAGTTGCTCGAGCTCGCGGCGCAACCCCTCGCCATCGGGCACGGCGCGCGCCGCGGCCGCCGAGGGTGCAGGCGCGCGCAGGTCTGCGACCAGGTCCGCGATCGTGACGTCCACCTCGTGCCCCACCGCACTGATGACCGGAATAGGCGATTCTGCAATCGCCCGCGCGACGACTTCCTCGTTGAACGCCCACAGGTCCTCGGCGGCACCGCCGCCCCGGCCGATGATCAACACGTCGGCCAGGCCAGTTTTATGTGCGAAGAGGCGGATCGCCCGGGCGAGGTCCTGCGCCGCGCCGTCACCCTGGACGCGGGCCGGGCAGAAGACCACCTGCGTCCAGGGCGCGCGCCGCTGGATCACCTGTAGGACATCCTGCAGGGCCGCGCCGACAGGCGAGGTCACCACCCCCACCGCAGCCGGACAACGGGGGATAGGCCGCTTGCGCTCGGCGGCAAGCAGGCCTTCGCCCTCCAGTTTGGCGAGCAGCCGTTCGAAGGCGACACGCCATAATCCGCCCGCCCTGGCGCCCTCGAGCGCGTGGACCACGAGCTGAAAATCGCCGCGCTTCTCGTACAGCGAGAGGACGCCCAGCGCGCGAACCGTCATTCCCTCCCCAGGGTCGGCCGGCAGGCGCTGGGCCTCTGTACGGAACATGACACAGCGGAGTTGGGCGCGTGCGTCGCGCAAGGCGAAGTAGCAGTGGCCAGAGGGGTGCCGCTTCCAGCCGGTGACCTCGCCCGCCACCCAGAGCGGCGGGATGGCGGACTCGACCAGGTTCCGCGCCATGGCGTTGACGGCGGATACGGTGTAGGCGCGGACGCCAGACGCGGATTCGACTGCAGCGCCTGGCGGCAATCGACGCGTCTGCGGGGCTGCCGCGGCGGCGGGCGCATCGGGAGCGGCAAAGAGATCGCGCTTCATGGGGCGCCGCCGCCCGTTGCGCGCCCCGCGCGCGCCGCGTGGCCGGCCGCGGCTGAGCCTGCAGCGCGCCCCCCGTCCTTGCGGCTGGTGCGCAGCTCCGGCGGCGCAGCGGCCGCCGCGCGGCGCGCCGCCTCGAGCGTGTTGCGGAGCAGCATGGTGATGGTCATGGGGCCGATCCCGCCGGGCACGGGCGTGATGGCCTCGGCGATTTCGGCGACCTCGTCGAAGGCGACATCGCCGACAAGCCGGTACCCGCGCTCGCTTGCGGGATCGTCCAACCGGTTGACGCCAACATCCACGACCACCGCGCCCGGCTTGACCATATCGCGAGTGATGAGGCTGGCCCGGCCGACGGCCGCGACCAGGATATCGGCCTCCCGCGTGATCGAGGGAAGGTCCCGGGTGCGGCTGTGCGCGACCGTGACGGTGGCATTGCCGCCCCGCGCCTGCCGCAGCAGCAGCAGCGCCAGCGGGCGGCCCACGATGTTCGAGCGCCCCACAATCACCACGTGGCGGCCAGCCGGATCGTAGCCGGAGCGGAGCAGCAGCTCGATGATGCCGGCGGGGGTACAGGGCGCGAGGACCTCGGGATCGCCGCTCGCTAGCCGGCCAACGTTCACGGGGTGGAAGCCATCCACGTCTTTGTCCGGCTCGATGCGGCGGGTCACCTGATCGGCCCGGATCTGGGGCGGCAGCGGGAGCTGCACCAGGATGCCGTGGATGTGGGGGTCAGCATTCAGGCCGTCGATGACGCCCAGCAGCTCGTCTTCCGGCGTCTCCCTGGACAGCGTGATCTGCCGCGAGTGGAAGCCTGCCTGGCCCGCGGCTTTGCCCTTCATGCGCACGTAGACCTGGCTGGCCGCATCGCTGCCCACCAGGACCACGGCGAGTCCGGGCGTGAGGCCGCGTTCGGCCTGGAAGGCCGCGGCCTCGGCTGCCACCTCGGCCCGCATGCGGGCGCTCAGCTCGGTGCCGCTCAGGATCTTCGCCACCAGGAATCCCTTGAGGCGCGTGCCGCGCTCCCCGCTCCGCCGGTGCCCCTCCGCTTGGCGGAGCCTCCCCCGCTCAACCCTTCCCCTCGGGTCCTCCAGACGGGGCCTCCCCCTCGGCCGGCACTGGAGTACGCCATCTTTATCCCTTATCGAGCAAAGTCTACCGCGCGGGTCTCGCGGATCACCACTACCTTGATCTGACCCGGGTACTGCAGCTCGTCCTCGAGCCGGCGGGCAATGCGCTCGGTCAGTTCGGCCATGCCGTTGTCGCTGACGCTTTCAGGGTTGACCATGATCCGGATCTCGCGCCCCGCCTGGATGGCGAAGCAGCGTTCGACGCCGGCAAAGCCCTGGGCGATCTCCTCCAGCTTCTCGAGCCGTTTGACGTAGGTCTCGAACATCTCGCGCCGCGCGCCGGGCCGCGCGCCGCTGATGGCATCGGCGGCCGTGACCAGGAAGGTCTCGGGGTAGCGGTGCGGCTCCTCATCGTGATGGGCGCGGATCGCATTCAGGACTTGATCCGGCTCGTTGTACTTCTTGCAGAGTTGGTAGCCCAGCTCGACGTGCGTGCCTTCGTGCTCGTGGGTCAGTCCCTTGCCCACGTCGTGCAGCAGCCCCATACGCTTGGCGAGGGTGGCGTTCCATCCCATCTCTGCGGCCATGTTGCCGGCCAGGAAAGCGACCTCGCGGGAGTGCAACAACTGGTTCTGCCCGTAGGAGGTCCGGTATTTCAGCCTGCCGAGCACCTTCACGATTTCGGCGTGGACGCCGTGGACGCCGAGCTCGTACAGGGTCTCCTCGGCGGCCTGGATCATCTGCTCTTCCACTTCTCTGCGGCTGCGGCCGACCACTTCCTCGATGCGACCAGGGTGGATGCGCCCATCGGCGACCAGCTTCTCGAGGCTGAGCCGTGCGGTCTCGCGCCGGATCGGATCGAAGGCGGAGAGGATCACGGCCTCCGGTGTGTCATCGATGATGACGTCGACGCCGGTAGCCTGCTCGAAGGCGCGTATGTTCCGGCCCTCGCGGCCAATGATCCGGCCCTTCATCTCGTCCGAGGGCAGGCTCACCACCGAAACCGTGCTCTCGGCGGTATGGTCCGCGGCAATGCGCTGGATGGCCAGAGAAATGATATTCTTGGCCTCCCGCTCCGCCTCGCGCCTGGCGTTCTCCTTGATCTCGCGGATCGAGTTGGCCGCGTCGGCCCGCGCCTGCTCCTCCAGCTCCTGAACGAGCTGCCGCTTCGCCTCCGCCGCGCTCATGCCGGCCAGCGCTTCGAGACGCTTGCGCGCATCCGCCGCCAGGCGCTCGTACTCGGCTGCCTGTCGCTCGATTTCGCGGCCGCGCCCGTCCAGCTCACGTTCCCGTTGCTCGAGCCCGCGCTCCTTCTGCTCCAGCACATCGTACTTCCGGTCCAGAGCGCTGAGCCGCTCCTCCTGCCGGCGCTCCGCCCGCTCCAGCTCCTCCCGCCGCCGCGCCTCTTCCCGCTCCCACTCCTGCTTCTCGCGGGACGCCGCCTCTCGCCCGGCCAGCTCCGCGGCCATCCGGATGCGGTCGGCGTCTTCTGTGGCCGCCTGCCGGATCTTCGCCGCCTCCTGCTCCGCGCTCGCCTTGGCCCGCTTTAAACGCAGCCGCTCGCCCCACCAGCCGAGCAAAGCGCCCAGCACGGCAGACGCCGCAGCGGCTGTAGCCACTGGCAACCATGTGGTCATGATCTCTCCAAAAAGGCGCGCGACGCGCCCAGGTAGGCAAGTTCTTACGCGCTACGGCCTTAGCCGCCGGCCTGGCGGGCTGCTGCCCAGCGCCGGAACGGGAAAGTAGAGGGCCTTACGGAGGGGGCGCAAGGTCCAGTGCGGCCTCGACCTCCTCAGCCAATCGGCCGGCCAGGCGGGCGACCTCTCGGCGCAGCGCGTCCGCCTGGGCCCGCGCCTGGAAGAGCTGATCGGTGAGTGAAAGGGCGGCAAGGATGGCGGCTTTCTGGGCTTCGATCAGGGTGACCTGGCGATGGATCTCGGCCAGCGTCTGGTCGAGGTAGGCAGCGCACTCGCGGGTGTACTCGGGTGGCGCATCAGATCGAAGCTTGTACTCCTCACCCGCGATCTCGACGGTGACAACGCTCCTGGCATCGCCGGAGCTCACGGTCCCTCCTGGAGCTGCAGGCGACTGAGGATGCGGCGGATGCTGCCGCGCGCCTGCTCGAGGCGACTACGCAGGGCGCCGTTTTCTTGCTCGAGCGCCTCGACACGTTGGGCAAGGGCGAGCGGGTCGAGACCGCCGCTGGCTACGTCGCGGAGCGCCGATTCGAGCTCATGGATGCGTTGCTCAGCGGCCTGCGCGCGGCTTTGCCAGCTGTCGACGGCCTCCAGCAGCCGGCGGACCGCCAGCTCGAGGCGGTCCCACTCAGGCGGCGTGGCGGATCCGCGACTAGTGCTCGAGTTCATAAGTACGGTGCGGAATGCCGCCGTATTTGTGAATTCGACCACTAGGTCCGAGGTTCGACACCGAGCCGCTCCTTCAAGCGCTGCAGTACTCTGCCGACAACCTGATCGGCCTCGGCGTCCGTCAGCGTTCGGTCCGCCGCGCGGAAGCGGAGCCGGTAGGCAATGCTCCGTGTGCCGACAGGCAGAGGGGCCCCCCGGTACACATCGAAGGGAGCCAGGTGTTCAAGCAGGCTACTGGCGGCCTCGCGGATGGTCGCTTCCACGGCCGCGGCGGTGAGCTGGTCTGGCATGACCAACGCCAGGTCACGTTCGGTCGCAGGGAAGGCGGGGATCGGCCGGAACGCGGGTGTCCGTGGCGGCAGCGGTGGATACGGCAGCAGGAACTCGAGCCCCCAGACCCGGCCCGCCCAGGCCGGCGCGTGCAGCAGGGTCCGTTCCACTGGCCCACCCCGCCCGAGCAGAGCGGCAGCCTCGCCCCACACGCCAAAGGTGAGCCCTGGAGTGAACACGCCAGGCTCGAGGAGGGGATCCGCGCCCCGCAGCCCGGTCCGGCCGGCCGCGGCGCCGGGAATGCCCGGCTCCGGCCGCACCGCAGCCGCGCCGAGCTGGAGCAGATCTGCCATTTCCGCCAGTAGGGCCTTGAGGTCCCAGACATCGAGCTCGGGAACCGGCTCGCTCCAGTGCGGAGGCAACCTGGACCCCGTGAAGACGGCGGCAACTCGCGTCGACTCACGTGGCGGCTCGTCCACGGGGCCGGGGGCGAAGACCGTGCCGATCTCGAACAGCCGGACATGGCGGGCGCCGCGGCTGAAGTTGTACTCGAGATGGCGCAGCAGGGCCGGGAGCAGCGCCCGCCGCAACCGGCTCTCCGAGGAGGACAGGGGATTCAGCAGCGCCACGTCGCCATCCTCGGCCGGCGCCAACGCCGCGCTGCGGGCCTCGAGGAAGCCGCGTGCGACGAAGTGGCTGCGCAGCCGATCCTCGAGGGCGAAGAGCGGATCCTCCGGCACGGCACTCGGTCGGGCCGGCTCGAGCCGGTCCGGGAACCGCTCGTAGCCGTGGCGTCGCGCCACCTCCTCGATCAGATCCACTTCCCGCCACACGTCGTACCAGCGGTGCCCGGGCACCCGCACCCGCAACTCATGGCCCGTCCGCTCGACGACCGCGAAGCCCAACGGCTCCAGATAGGAAGCTACACTGTCGGCATCGAATGGGCTGCCCAGGACATGCGACACCCGGGACGGCCGCAGGGTGAGGAGCGGCGCCGTTCTTGGTTGCGGGTAGAGGTCCGCCGCCGCCGGATCCGTCGCGCCGCCGGCCACGGCGCTGATGAGCGCCACGGCCCGGCGGAGCGCTCGCTCGAGGCCCTCCGGGTCCACACCGCGCTCGAACCGGTAACTCGCCTCCGTGGGCAGCCCCAGGGCGCGTCGGGCGATGCGCACCGTGCGCGGGTCAAAGAGCGCGCACTCGAGGAAGAGATCCCGCGTCTGCGCGGTCACTTCACTGTCGAGCCCTCCCATCACGCCTGCCACGGCGACCGGCCGGTCAGCGTCGGCGATCACCAGCATGTCCTCGGAGAGAACGTGACGCTCGGCATCCAGCGTTATGAGGGTTTCCCCCGCAGCGGCGCGTCGGATCACTACCTCCGGGCCGGCCAGCCGCGCCAGGTCGAAGGCGTGGAGCGGCTGGCCCAGCTCATAGAGCACGTAGTTGGTTGCATCCACAACGTTGTTGATGGGGCGGAGTCCCACGGCCCGGAGCCGCGAGGCGAGCCATTCGGGCGCCGGCGCGATCGTGACGCCCCGCACGACCGCGCCCAGGTAGCGGGGGCAACCCGCGGGGTCCTCGAGGCGGACAGTAACACCGCCGAGAGCTACGCTATCGACGGCGCGAACCAGATCCGGCACGTACGCTGCGCCGCGTGGTCCGGCGCCGTCTCCGGCGGCGGCCGTCCCGGGGACCTCGGGCAGGGTGAGCCCGGCCTCGCCCCGCGCCGCCAGCTCGCGGGCAACCCCGTAATGGCAGAGCAGGTCCGGGCGGTTCGCCGTCACATCCACCACCAGCCGGACATCGTCCAACCCGAGCGCGGGCACCAGCGGCTCGCCGGGGTTGAAGCGGCCGTGCAGCTCCATGATGCCCTGGTGGTCGCGGCCGAGCCCCAGTTCCCGCTCACTGCATAGCATTCCCTGGCTTTCCTGGCCGCGGATGCGCGTTTTTTTCAGCTCGATGCCGCTGGGCAAAACCGCGCCCACCGGCGCGAAGGGGTAATATGCGCCTTCACGGACGTTGGGCGCTCCGCACACCACCTGCAGCAACGGCCCGCTGCCGACCTCGACGTCGCACAGGGAAAGGCGGTCGGCCGCCGGATGCTTCCGCACCGTCTGGACGCGGGCGATCACGATATCGCGCAGCGGCTCGCCCAGGGGCAGCAGCTCGTCCACCGGCGCCCCGTATCCGGCCAGCCGATCGGCGAGTGCGGCGGGCGGATCGGTCAGGTCCGGGGCCAGCGCCTGCAGCCAGCGGTAGCTCAGATTCATCCGTTCAGGCGAACTGCTGGAGGAAGCGTACGTCCGACTCGTAAAAGAGTCGGATGTCCGGGATCCCGTAGCGCAGCATGGCCACGCGGGCGGGACCCATGCCGAAGGCAAAGCCGGTATACCGCTCGGCGTCGTAACCAACGTTCTCGAAGACTGTGGGGTCGACCATGCCGGCCCCCATGATCTCGAGCCAGCCCGTCCCCTTGCACGCCCTGCACCCCGCCCCCCCGCAGATGAGGCAACTCACGTCGACCTCGGCACTCGGCTCAGTGAACGGGAAGAAGGACGGGCGCAGCCGCAGCGCGGTGTGGGGGCCGAAGAGGCGTCGGGCGAATTCGGCCAGCGTGGCCTTCAGCTCCACGAAGGTGATGCCCTCGTCCACGGCCAGACCCTCGATCTGCTCGAAGGCCGGCGCGTGCGAAGCGTCAAACGGGTCGCGCCGATAACACATTCCCGGCACGACCACGCGGATGGGCGGCCGGAACGCCTGCATGGTCCGGATCTGGACGGGCGAGGTGTGACTGCGCAGCAGGATTCCGGGAGCGAGATAAAACGTGTCGTGCTCGTCCGCCGCGGGGTGATCGAGCGGCGTGTTCAGGGCGGTGAAGTTGTACCAGGTGGTCTCGGCCTCCGGGCCGCGGACTCGGGTGAAGCCCAGGGAGCGGAAGACGTGGCAGATCTCGTCAATCACCAGGGTCACCGGGTGCCGGGCGCCCGCCCAGATCGCGCGGCCTGGCAGGGTCAGATCTTCTGCCGGCTGCTCGGCGGGCTGCGCCGCGGCGAACTCGGCGGCGCGGCCATCCAGGAGCTGGCCGAGCGCGGCCTTCACCCGGTTGGCGGCAGCGCCCACGACCGGCCGCTCGTCGGCCGGGATTCCGGCCAGCTCGCGCATCAGGGCGGTGAGCCGCCCCTCCTTCCGGCCGAGAAAGCCGACGCGCACGGCCTCGAGTGCCGCCAGGTTGGCCGCCTGCGCCACGGCTCTGCGCGCCTCTGCCTCGAGCGCCTCGAGCTCCTGAATCCACGGCGATGCCATGAGTCTCCTGAAACCAGATCCGGTGGCGCCTACGGCTGCGCCTGCTGGAAGCGCAAGAGATCCGGGTTGCGGCCCGCGACCAGCAGCAGGTCGAACGGCCCGATGATGGTCTCCGCCGCCGGCGAGACGATGGCCTGTGTGACCGGCGCATCCGCGCCGCTGCGCCGCCGCACCGCGACGACGGTCACGCCGAAGCGGCCCCGTACCTGGGCGGCGGCGAGCGAGCGGCCAGCCAGCGCAGCAGGCGCCCGCATCTCGAGCAGCGAGCCGTCGCCCCCCAGATCCAGCGCCAGCGGCGCCGCCGGCCCGGCCGCGACCTGTCGTGCGATCCGCTCCCCCATATCCTGCTCGGGAAAGAGGATCTGCTCGGCCCCCAGGCGGGCAAGGATGCGGCCCTGCTGCTGCGAGTTGATCCTGGCAATGATACGCTGAACGCCCTGCTCCCTCAGCGCCAGCGTGCAGAGAATGGAGGCCGTCAGGTCGCCAATGGTATTGAAGACCAGCGGGTAACGCTCGATGTGCAGGGCGGCGAGCGCCGCGCGCTCGGTGGCATCCGCCTGCACCGCTTCCGCGACATGCGGCCCCACGGCTTCCACTTCCGGCAGGCGGCTGTCAACCGCCAGCACGCGGTATCCCATGGCCGCCAGCGTCCGGGCAATGGCCGAGCCAAACCGCCCCAGCCCGATGACCGCGTAGGCCGCCTTGTCCGTCAAACCCGCTCAGCCGAGCTGCGCCTTCGCCTGGCGCACCAGCTCGCTAAAGGCGGCGCGGTCCCGAACCGCCAGGTCCGCCAGCGCTTTCCGATTCACCTCGATCCCGGCCTGTTTCAGCCCGCTCATGAAGCGTGAGTAGCTCAGGTCATGCTCACGGGCCGCCGCGTTGATCCGCGTGATCCACAGGCGCCGAAACTGACGCTTGCGCTGCTTCCGGTCCCGATACGAGTACTGCCACCCCCGCTCGACCGCATTCTTGGCAATGCGCCAGAGCTTGGAACGTGCGCCCCAGTACCCCTTCGCCGCCTTGAGATAGCGCTTCTTCTTGCGGTGCCGGGCCACCGCCGACGTCGTGCGTGCCATGGCCTCAACCTCCCAGCAGCCGCTTGAGCCGCTTGGCATCGGCCTGCGAAACCAGCTCCGGCCCGCGCAGATGCCGCTTCCGCTTGGCCGACTTCTTGGTCAGAATGTGGCTCTTCATGGCCTGCCGGCGCTTCAGCTTGCCACTCGCCGTCTTCTTGAAGCGCTTGGCCACGCCTTTGTTGGTCTTCATCTTGGGCATCCTCGCCTCCCTCTCGCTCCCGCTACTTGCTCGCCCGCGGCGCCAAGATCATGGTCATGGTCCGGCCCTCCATCGCCGCATCACCCTCGACCCGCCCCAGATCATCGAGCGCCTCCGCCACTCGCCCCAGCACCTCGCGGCCCAGCTCCGGACGCGCCATCTGCCGGCCACGAAACATCATGGTGGCCTTCACCTTGTTCCCCTCCTCGAGAAAGCGCCGCGCATGACGGATCTTGAACTCGAAATCGTGCACCTCGATCCCTGGCCGGAACTTCACCTCTTTGATCTGGATCTGGTGCTGCTTCTTCTTCGCCTGCCGCGCCTTGCGCGCCTGCTCGTACTTGAATTTCCCGTAGTCCATGATGCGGACCACCGGGGGCCTCGCGGTCGGCGCTACTTCGACCAGGTCCAATCCGTCCTCTTCGGCTACGGAGAGCGCCTGCTCGACCGGCATGATCCCCATCTGCGTGCCGTCCGCAGCGATCACCCGGACCGGGCTGATCCGGATCTGCCGGTTGACACGGACTCTTTTGTCGTTGGTTATGACGCTCCCTCCCGTGGCGGACAAAGAAAACGGACCCGATCCGACGGGTCCTTTCCAATGACGAAAACGCCGCCGGCACGCGCCCCGACGGAGTCTCCGCTCTGGTCTAAACCCGGCGGCACCGCTTACGCGGACCGAAGGGTGGGGAGGCGGAGCCTCCCACTTCCCGGTTCTGGGGCCAAAAGTTAGGCGCGGTGCCCCCGCATGTCAAGGGAGCGCGCGGGTTTCCGCCTCGCGCCGGAGCCGCGCCAGGAACTCCGGCCGGGGCAAGACTTCCTGCTTCTCCGCGGCGCCGCGGCGCCGCACGGCGACGGTCCCCGCCTCGGCTTCGCGGCGCCCCACCACGGCCAGGTAGGGGATCTTCTGCGTCTCGCCCTCACGGATGCGGTAGGCCAGCGTCTCGGCACGGCCGTCCAGCGTGGCGCGCAACCCTGCGTGCTGCAGCTCACGGGTGAGAGCGGCGGCGCTCTCCGCCCACTCGTCCGTAATCGGGAGGACGCGCACCTGCTCGGGCGCGAGCCAGAGTGGGAACGCGCCGGCAAAGTGCTCGATCAGGATAGCAATGAAGCGCTCGAACGAGCCGAAGATGGCGCGGTGAATCAGCACCGGCCGGTGCTCCCGGTTGTCCTCGCCCACGTAGCTCAGATCAAATCGCTCGGGCGCCGCGTAGTCGAGCTGGATGGTACCGAGTTGCCAGATCCGGCCCAGCGAGTCGGCCACATCGAAGTCGATCTTGGGGCCGTAAAAGGCGCCGTCCCCAGGCTTCAGCTCGTAGGGCAAGCCGGTGGCCTGCAGCGCCGCCTGGAGCGCGGCCTCGGCCCGGTCCCACATGGCGTCATCGCCAATGCGCACCTCCGGACGGGTGGCGAACTTGACAATGTATGACAGGCCGAGGGTGCCGTAGAAATACTGGATCAGCTCGACCAGGCGCTGGACCTCCTCATTGATCTGCTCCTCGGCCAGATAGATGTGGGCATCGTCCTGCTGCAACTGGCGCACACGGACCAGGCCCGCGAGCGCCCCCGTGACCTCGTTGCGGTGCAGCACGTCCTGCGTGGCGTAGCGGATCGGCAGCTCGCGATAGCTGCGCCGCCGGGCGGAGTACAGCAGGTGGTGCGAGGGGCAGTTCATGGGCTTGAGCGACATGTCGTGCTCACCCGTCTCGCTGTCCAGGACGAGGAACATGTTCTCCCGGTACTTCCCCCAATGACCCGACATCTCCCACAGCGCCTTGTTGTAGAGCAGCGGCGTCTTCACGTCCTGGTAGCCGTTGCGCGCCAGCACGCTGCGCATCCACTCCTCTAACTGGCGGAAGATCGTAGTGCCGCGATCCGTCCAGAAAGCCGCACCGGGAGCGTAGGGGTGGAAAAGGAACAGGTCGAGGTCGCGGCCCAGCCGACGGTGATCGCGTCGCTTGGCCTCCTCCAGCCGGTGGAGGTGCGCCGCAAGGTCCTTTTCCGTGAACCATGCCGTGCCATAAATGCGCTGCAGCATCTGCCGCCGGGGATCGCCCCGCCAGTAGGCACCGGCCGTGTTGAGCAGCTTGAAGTGGCGGACGCTGCCGGTGGAGGGCACATGCGGGCCGCGGCAGAGGTCGAGGACGGGGCCGTTCCGGTAGACCGAAATCACCTCGTCATCGCCCAGCTCCTCGAGACGCTCCAGCTTGAGGGGATCCGCGGCAAAAAGCTCCCGCGCCTCTTCCCTGGAGACCTGGCGGCGCTCGAACGAGTCGTCGCGGCGCACCACCTCCCGCATCTCCGCCTCGATCCGCTCCAGCTCCTCGGGTGTGAAGGGCGTGGCCACCTCGAAATCGTAGTAGAAGCCGTGCTCGATGGGCGGGCCGAAGCCGATGCGGGCCTCCGGGCGCACCTGCCGCACCGCCGTGGCCAGAATGTGGGCGGCCGAGTGGCGGAGCACTTCCAGCGCCTCGGGGTCGCGCTCCGTTAGGATCTCGAGGCGCGCGTCCCGCTCGAGCGGCCGCGTCAGGTCGACGACGTCACCGTTCAGCTTCGCGGCGAGCGCCGGGCGCGCCAGCCCCGGGCCAATCCGCCCGGCGACCTCGCGGGGCGTCACGCCGCGCGGCAGCTCGAGGACCGAACCGTCGGGGAGCGTGATCTGGATGGTGTCTGCCGCCCTCTGCGCCATGGGCTCTCGAATCAGGGAAGGCCAGCGTCTGCGCGTAAGTTAGATGCAGGCGCGAGAAAGGAAAACCCCGTGCGGCGCGAGCCGGGAGGGCGTCCAGTTCGTTCGCGTTACTTCAGGGGAATGGCGGGAAGACGCTTCAGAGTACGAGTGGCGGGGTCGAGGGTGATGCCGACCGACTCGAGCGCCGTGACTCCGAGAATCGGCTCCGCCCCAATGGGTGCAACACTCACCGGTGTCGGCACGCGGCCACGCTAAGCTCTCCGGACCCGGCCGGCAAGCAAAAGGCAGGAGAAGGGGGAACCCCCGCCCCTGCCTTGCCCTCGCCCTGTGCCGTGCAGCGCCGCCTAGTACATCCCGCCCATGCCGCCGCCGGGCATAGGCGGCGTCTTCTCCTCCTCTGGCTTCTCCACCACTACGGCCTCCGTAGTGAGGAGCAGGCCGGCGATGGATGCTGCGTTCTGCAGCGCGGTCCGCGTCACCTTGGTGGGGTCGATCACCCCCGCCTCGACCAGGTCCTCGTACGTGTCGGTCTGGGCGTTGTAGCCGAAACTGGCGTTGCTGTTCTCGCGCACGCGCTCGACCACGATCGAGCCCTCGGCGCCCGCGTTCTCCGCGATCTGCCGGATCGGCTCCTCGAGGGCGCGCAGCACGATGTGCACGCCGACCTGCTCGTCCGAGTCCTCGACCTTGAAGTCCTTAATCTTCTGCTGGACGCGGATAAAGGCGACGCCGCCGCCCGGCACAATGCCTTCCTCGACCGCGGCGCGCGTGGCGTGCAGCGCGTCCTCGACGCGGGCCTTCTTCTCCTTCATCTCCGTCTCGGTGGCCGCGCCCACATTGATGACCGCGACGCCGCCCGCCAGCTTGGCCAGCCGCTCCTGCAGCTTCTCGCGGTCGTAGTCCGAGGTGGACTTGTCAATGGCCACACGGATCTCCTGGATCCGGCCCTGGATCTTCTCCGTCTCGCCCGCGCCATCCACCAGCGTCGTGTTATCCTTGTCCACGACAATGCGCTTGGCCCGGCCCAGATC
>JACQVE010000039.1 GCA_016209965.1 Gemmatimonadota bacterium
CCTCCGGCCGCTGAGCGCGGCCTTCGGTGCATATCCGGCAATGCCCAACCTTATGGCGAATGACTGGAAGGAGAGGCGAAGGCCCGTGGAAGTTAGGGCAGTTCTGAAACGCCTGGGCTGGTGTTCGGTCGGGGCGGCGGCGGCGATTGGCCTCGCCCTGGCAGCGGTCGAGCCACCTTCATCGCCGTTTCTTCTTGCCTCGCTCGGAGGCTCCGCCGTGTTCGTCTTTGGCCTCACCCGTGCCCCTGCGGCCCAACCGCGGGCTCTGCTCGGCGGCCACCTGGGAGGCGCACTGATCGGGATCTCTTGTTCTCGGGTGTTCGGCGACGCGCTGTGGGTCTCCGTTCTTGCGGTGGCCCTGACGCTCGCGTTCATGCTCGTCACCAAGACCGTGCATCCACCAGCCGGGGCGAATCCACTCATCATGGTGCATGCACATGCCGGGTTTCTCGCTCTCTGGAACCCCGTCGGCCTGAGCGTACTCATTCTCGCCTTGGTTGGTGCCGTCTGGAGCCGTGTCGGCCCTCGCATGGTGCGATACCCGGTGAACTGGTTTGAGCCCTCGCCGCCCACGATGGGCTGGGGGTGGTTGGAGTGAAGAGCGTGAGCACCGAACCGGCGCATCCAGCGGTCGGCGCTTCGCGCCGCCGGTGATACGCGGCGTTCGGCGACTCTCGACACACGCGCAGGCTCGAGGCGAGAAGCCGACAGGCACAGAGACGGATAGTCGTATCATGGCGTCGTGCAGTTCGAGTGGGATGCGGCGAAAGCTGCTCGGAACTTGGCGAAACACGGCGTGTCCTTCGACGAGGCGTCGACCGTGTTCGGCGATCCTTTGGCGGGCACGATTGGCGATCCCAGCCATTCCGGCGAGGAGCCGCGCTTCATCACGATCGGGCGTTCGAGGAGTCAGCGCCTGATCACCGTCGCTCACGCGGAACGTGAGGATCGCATCCGAATCATCAGCGCCCGCCGGGCAGCCCGGCGCGAGAGAAGACACTATGAGTCAGAGACGCAAGGCTGAGCCCGACGACGACCTGCTCCCGGAGTATGACTTCAGCGGAGCCGTCCGTGGCAAGTACTACGAACGTTACCGCCAGGGCACGAATGTTGTGCTCCTCGATCCTGATGTCGCCGCTGTCTTCCGTGATTCTGCGGCCGTAAATCACACGCTTCGGTTGTTGGTCGCTTTGGCAAAGGCAAAGGCGGCTGGGCAGAAGCGCACGGGTCGGCGCCCGCGATCGCCGAAGAAGCCGCTGCAGCCGGCGAGCCGCGCAACTCGTGGTGCGCGCCGCCACAGGGGCGCGGGCGCGGCTCGCGGCTGAGCAGCACCGTTGGACCTGCGCGGTCGGGTTTGACGCGGCGGAGAATTATGGCCATGTTCTGGCCAGATGCGCCATGAGGTCATCTTGGCCCCGGACGCCGCAAAGGCCTACAGGACGCTGTCGGCCTACTGGCGCGCCGAGGTCCGGGATGCCCTCGAACGGCACTTGCGGTACGAGCCGACCCGGGTGAGCAAGAGCCGGATCCGACGTCCTCGCGGGTTGAGTAGGCCGCAGCGTCGGCTCCGGGTCGGGGAGGTGCGAGTGTTCCATGACGTCACATCGGAAGCTGTCGAGGTCCTCGCGATCGTGACGAAGGCCGAAGCGTCGCGCTGGCTTGCCGAGCACGGGACGCCCGATGCGCCGGGTGGCGCTGGCTGAAGTCAAGGACGACCTATCCCGCTTCCTGCGCTTGGCCGAGTCCGGGGAGATTCTAATCACCCGGCATGGCAAGCCGGCTGGGGTGCTGATCCGGTTCGAAAGCGAGGATGACTGGTTCGACTACCGCCTGGAGCACCATCCGGAGTTTCTGCGGCGCGCGGCGGAAGCGCGGAACGCTCTGAAGGACGGGCGCGGTGTTCGGCTGGAGGACCCGCCCTCGTGACGGCCCAGCTCAGGCGGCGACGGCGGGCCTGGGCTCGCGCCAGGGGCGGGCGGCCTGCAGCTGCCCCGCGAGGCGGAACAGCGTCGCCTCGCGGCCATAGGCCGCCACGAGCTGCACGGCCACGGGGAGGCCCTCGGCCCGGCCCAGCGGCAGCACCATCGCCGGCTGGCCGGTGAGGTTGAAGCAGACGGTGAAGGGGGAGAAGGCAAAGACGCGCCGCCAGTACTCTTCCACGTCCTCCAGCATCATGTCGAGCCACCCGAGTCGCGGCGCCAGCGTGGCCAGCCCCGGGGTGAGGAGCACGTCATGGCGCGCGTGGAAGGCGGCCATCTGGCGGCCCAGGCGGTGGGCGGCCTGGGTGGCGCGCACGTAGTCGGCGGCGCCGATCAGCTTGCCCATCTCGCCCGTGGCCCAGGTCACCCGCTCCACCTCGTCCTGCCGCGGCGAGCGGCCGGCCGTGGGATGGCTCGCGAGATTGACCACCGTGTTGGCCGCGAGGATGGTGAGGAAGGTGGGCACCACCGCGGGCCCGTCGATCTCGGGGTCGGCCTCCTCCACCTGATGGCCGAGCCCCGCGCAGAGGTGGGCCGTCTCGCGGAGGACACGCAGGCAAGCCGCCTCCACGGGCGCGCCGTTGGGGGCGGCCGCGGTCCACGCGATGCGGAGCCGGCCCGGATCGGCGCCGACTTCCTCCAGGAAGGGGCGCGCCGGTGGTGAGGCCGCGTAGGGATCGCCAGCGCCGGGGCCCGCGGTGGCGTCCAGCAGCGCCGCGCTGTCCCGGACGCTCAGCGTGACGGCATGCTCGGCGGAGCAGCCGCCCAGCCCCTCGCCGGCATACGGGGCGAAGGTGTTCCGCGCGCGCGTGGGCTTGAGCCCCACGATCCCGCAGCAGGCTGCCGGCGCGCGGATCGAGCCGAAGCCGTCGGTGGCATGCGCCATGGGGAGCATGCGCGCGCCGACGGCCGCCGCGGCGCCGCCGCTGGAGCCGCCGGAGATGCGCGCCGGGTCCCAGGGGTTGCGCGTGGGGCCGTGCAGTTGCGGCTCGCAGGTGAGGGACAGTCCCAGCTCGCAGGTATTGGTGCGCCCGAAGATGACGAGTCCCGCCTGCTTGAGCCGGCGGACATGCTCGCTGTCGGCCGCGGGTGGGGGCGCATCGGCAAAGAACCGCGAGCCGCGCGTCATGGGCACGCCCGCCAGCGAGGCCGTGAGGTCCTTGAGAAGATAGGGAACGCCGCGGAAGGGCCCGTCCGGGAGCCCCTCGGCGATGGCCTGGCGGGCCTGATCGTAGAGCCGAAGCACCACGGCGTTCACCTGGCCGTTGCGCGCCTCCACGCGCTCGATGGCCGCCTCGAGGAGCGCCGCCGGCCCCACCTTGCCCTGGCGCACGAGGGCGGCCAGCCCCAGGGCGTCGTGCTGCTCGAAGTCGGCGAAGCCGCCCATCAGTAGGGGAGGCTCTCCCGTCCCATCAGCTCGCGGGCGACGATCACCTTCATGACCTCGGCCGTGCCGTCGCCGATCTCGAGCCCGATCACATCCCGCATGCGCTGCTCGAAGGGCAATTCGTCGGTGTAGCCGTAGTGGCCGTGGAGCAGCAGGCACTGGTGGATCGTCTCCACCGAAA
>JACQVE010000040.1 GCA_016209965.1 Gemmatimonadota bacterium
ATCTACCTCAGCGAGTACGCGGCCGAGCGGCTGCGCCGGCTGGTCAAGCCGTCGCTCGAGGTGCTGGCCGGCATCCCCACGGTCGTGTACGGCTACTTCGCCCTCACCTTCGTGACCCCGCTCATCCGCGAAGTCTGGCCGCAGACCAATGTGTTCAACGCACTCAGCGCGGGGCTGGTGGTAGGCATCATGGTCATCCCCATGGTCGCCTCGCTGTCCGAGGACGCGATGCGCGCAGTGCCGACCTCCTTGCGCGAGGCCGCCTACGCGCTGGGCGCCACCAAATTCGAGGTGGCCACCCGCTCGGTCGTCCCGGCCGCGCTCTCCGGGGTGCTGGCGTCGTTCCTGCTGGCCGCGTCGCGCGCCATTGGCGAGACCATGGTGGTGGCCATTGCGGCTGGCGCCACGCCGCGGCTCACCGCCAACCCGCTCGAGAGCATCCAGACCATGACCGGCTACATCGCCCAGATCAGCCTGGGCGAGACGCCCTTCGGCACCATCGAGTACCGAACGATCTTCGCCGTGGGACTGGCGCTCTTCGCTGTGACGCTGGTGATGAACATGATAAGCGTGTGGGTGCTGCAGCGCTTCCGGGAGGAATACGAATGAGCCTGAATTACGCGTCCGGCGGAGGGGAGCGCGGCCGGGGCAGCGGCGGCGGCCAGCGGCCACCCACGCCGGGGCGCGGCGGGAACGAGAGTCCCTGGCCAGGCCCGGGCCACCTGCGCCTACGCCGCCTGCTGGGCAGCGCCTTCGCCGCCCTGTGCCTGGCCGCCACCGCGGTGGGGCTGGTCGTGCTGGCCGCACTGCTCGTGGATGTCTGGCGGGACGGCGCACGTCACCTTTCCTGGGATTTCCTGAACTCGTTTCCCTCGCGGCGGCCGGCGCAGGCGGGCATCAAGCCCGCACTGGTGGGATCGCTCTGGGTGCTGGGCTTGACCGCCGCATTCTCCTTCCCCATTGGCGTCGCCACCGGCATCTGGCTCGTCGAGTACGCGCCGAACAACCGGCTGACGCGCTTCATCCAGCTCAACATTGCCAACCTGGCGGGCGTGCCCTCCATCGTCTACGGCATCCTGGGCCTGGCCCTCCTCGTTCGCGCCGCAGCCATGGGGCGGAGCATCCTGGCCGGCTCGCTGACGCTGGCGCTGCTGATCCTGCCGGTCATCATCATTGCCGCCCAGGAGGCGGTCCGGGCAGTGCCCAACTCGATCCGGCTGGGCGCCTACGCCCTGGGCGCGACGCGCTGGCAGGCGATACGCCACCAGGTCCTGCCGCTGGCGCTGCCCGGGATCCTGACGGGCACGATCCTGGCCCTCTCCCGGGCCGTAGGCGAGGCTGCGCCGCTGCTCATGATCGGGGCCCTGGCCTTCGTGCCCTTCCTGCCCCGTGGACCCATGGACCAGTTCACCGCCCTGCCCATCCAGATCTTCAACTGGGTCTCGCGGCCCCAGGCCGCGTTCCACGAGCGCGCCGCTGCGGCCATCCTGGTGCTGCTCGCCGTGCTGCTCACGCTCAACGCGGCGGCCATCGTGCTGCGCAACCGCTACTCGAAGAGGCTCTAGTGGCTGGCCAGGTAGAGAGCGGCATGCCCGATTCCATCGTAGTCCCGCCCGGCGCCGCGGAGCTCGAGACCCGGAATCTCTCCGTGTTCTACGACGGGACGGCTGCGGTTCGGGAGGTCACGATACGCATCCCCGATCGCGGCGTCGTCGCCTTCATAGGCCCCTCCGGCTGCGGCAAGAGCACACTGCTGCGCTGCTTCAACCGCATGAACGACCTGATCCCCGGCGCGCGGGTCGAGGGACTGGCGCTGTTCCAGGGCCAGAACCTGTACCATCCCGAGGTGGACCCGGTCGAGGTGCGGCGGCGCATCGGCATGGTGTTTCAGAAGCCGAACCCCTTCCCCAAGTCAATCTACGACACTGTTGCCTTCGGCCCGCGCATCAACGGCTACCGCGGCAACCTGGACGAGCTGGTGGAGCGCTCGCTGCGGCAGGCGGCTTTGTGGGACGAGGTGAAGGATCGGCTGCACCTCAGTGCGCTGGCTCTGTCCGGCGGGCAGCAGCAGCGGGTATGCATTGCCCGCGCGCTCGCCATCCAGCCGGAGGTCGTGCTCATGGACGAGCCTGCCTCGGCGCTGGACCCGATCGCGACGCAAAAGATCGAGGACCTGATCTACGACTTGAAGCAGCACTACACGGTGGTGATCGTGACCCACAACATGCAGCAGGCGGCGCGCGTCGCGGAGTACACGGCGTTCCTGTACCTGGGCGAGCTGATCGAGTACGGCCCGACACAGGAGCTGTTCACCAACCCGCGTGAGGAGAAGACGGAGGCCTACATCACGGGGAGGTTCGGATGAGCCCGCAGCGCCACTTCCGCGAGGAGCTGGACCGGCTGAACTCGCTGCTGGTCAGCATGGCTGGACTGGCCGAGCAGGCGGTGCGGCTGGCGGCCGCGGCGCTGCTCGAGCGGGATCAGGGAAAGGCGCAGGAAGTCATCCGCCGTGACGGCGACATTGACGCCCTCGAGCTGGCGGTGGACGACGCGGCCATCCAGCTCCTGGCGTTGCAGCAGCCCATGGCCGGTGACCTGCGCTTCATCACCATGGCCATGAAGATCTCGAACGACCTCGAGCGGGTGGGCGACCACGCCGTCAACATCGCCGAGGAGGTCGAACACATGCTCCAGGTCCCGCCCTTCCCGGCGCTCGCCGAGATCGAGGAGATGGCCCGCCTCTCGACCGACATGCTGAACGACGCGCTGGACGCGTTCGTACACGGCAACAGCGCGCTGGCGCGCCGGGTCGTCGTGCGGGACGACCGCGTTGACGAGCTGCACGACAACGTCTTCCGCATCCTGCTCACCCACATGATGGAGCAGCCACGCCGCATCGGCGCGGGACTGGACCTGCTGCTGGTTTCCCGCAACCTGGAGCGCATTGCGGACCTGGCCACCAACGTGGCCGAAGACGTGGTCTACTTCGTGGAGGGGCGGACAATCAAGCACCGGGCCGAGCTACGGCAGGCGGAGGAGTCGGAGGCGGCGGAGCCGGGGCCGGAGCCGGGGGCGGAGCCCTGACGAGTTTCCGCCTCGGACCGACCAGTTGGTCTCGAAACGGAGGTGCACCTGCAGGTCCGGCCGACGGGTCCGGCCGCGTGAAGCTCGACTTACGGGCCGCCTCAGATCACGCCGCCCAGCAGCAGCCCGGCGGCAGTGATCAGCAGGTAGGCGGCGATGCCGCCTCCCACCACGGCCAGTCGCAGCCAGCCGGGCAGCCGGGCCGCGAAGGCGTGGTAGGCGATGGCGCCCAGGAAGGGGATCAGCAGGATGGCGGCGACCCAGCCGAGTCTGGCGCCGCGGCCCAGGTCATCGCGGCCGGCCAGGTCCCAGGCGGCCAGCGCGATCCAGGCGGCCAGCAGCACAACGGGCAGCAGCGTGCCGTAAAAGCCGAAGAGCAGCTCCCAGAAGCCCGGCGCCTCGAGTCGGGAATCCGTCATGGTTGTCTCCCCCGCGGCTCCGCCGGCCGGCAGCGGGATCGAGGAAAGGCGGGACACGTCCACCGCCGCGTAGGTCGCGAACACATTGACCGCCGGGCGGACGGGGGCCACGGCGCCGCCCGGCATTTGCGGCTGGGGCGACGGCGCCGGCTGGCTCGCCACCTCGCCGTGGGGATAGCTGCCGCGCCGGGCGATGGCCGTGGCGGCCAGCAGCCGGCTGGTGGTCAGGAGGTTGCCCGCCAGTGGCAGGCGCGCGCCAGCGCACCCCCGCAGCGCCTGCAGCGCCACCGGTGCGGAAGTGCGGAACCCGTTCCCCGAGAAGCAATTGCCCGGGCCGGTCGGGCCGGCCAGCGCCAGGTCCGCCCGGCCGGAACCGTCCAGGAGGTTACCTTCGATGCGGTTCCCCGCGGCCAGCCACAGGTGGGCATCCAGGTTGGGCGTCACCAGCACGCCGTGGTTGGCGTGATCGCGGATGACGTTGCCCACCACCACGTTGCCCACGCCGCCCGCGATCAATACGCCGCTCCCGTGCGCCGGGTACTGCAGCGCCTTGGCCGGCGCACCGAGGTTGTTGTTGTCCACGATCAGGTTGGCGGCAATGGTGATCTCCCGCTGCGGCGGATCGAGCTCGGTGTCCAGCGAGTTGGGCACGATCCCGCCCATGTTGCGCCGCCAGACGGAGCTTACCAGATAGAGGTCCCCGCCCGCATTGGTGCCGGAAAAGCCCAGCGCGTTGTTCTCCGCCAGCACTCCGTTCACCACCGCCCTGCAGGGGTAGCACTGGCCTATGTAGAACCCGGAGTCGGGCGAGCCGGAGGCGTAGGAGTACTCGATCACGCCATCCACCGAGTCGTATACGTTGATGCCGTAATCGCCGTTGTTGTAGGCGGTCACGTAGGAGGCGCGGTAGCCTCTCACGCCCGTCCAGTAGACACCGTTCAACTGGAAGTTGCGCACGGTCAGGTTCTCGACCGCCACGCCGTCCGCGCCCAGCACCTCGATGCCGTTGATGCGCGTGAACTCGCCATCCAGGATCACGCGGTTCCGGTCGGCGCCGCGGATGACGAGCGAAGGCGTGGTCACGGTCACCTGCTCGCGGTAGATCCCGGGGGAGATGAGCACCAGGTCGCCCGGCGCGGCCGCGTCCACGGCCGCCTGGATGGAGGGGTAGGCCCCGGGCACCCGGCGCACCACGCCGGTGGGCTCGGCGACGGCGGCGGCGCGGACGGCATCGACTGACAGCACGCCGGCCGCCGGCTCGCCCACCACCAGGACGCCCACCATCCCCCGCCGCCCGTCGGGGGAGGCGTGGAACGAGCAGTAGAAGGGGTAGCGGCCGGCGGCGGGCACCCGCAGCTCGACTGTTTCCCCCGGCTGCACCTCATCCCGCCCGAGCAACGCCTCCGTGGACCAGGAGCCGTCCACGGCCAGGGCGTTGTGGGGGCTGCGGCCGATGTTCTCGAAGCGGACCAGGCCGCCCGGCGGGACCTGGATGATGCGGGGCGCGAACTGGTTGTCTACCATGCGCACGGCTACCGAGCCGGCGGGTCCGGGCTGGTCCCCGCCCGCGCAGGCGGCGAGCAGCAGCGCCGCGCCGGCGCGCGCGCGCACGCCAGCGGCTGCGGCATCGATCATGGGGACGATGATGCTGGCCAGGGCGGTGGAGGGCAAGCGTCGGCCAGCGCTTCAGGCCTGTTACGCCGCGCGGGCGACTTCCGAGTGTG
>JACQVE010000041.1 GCA_016209965.1 Gemmatimonadota bacterium
GCGGCGCCCCGGCCGGCCAAAGCCTGAAGCCAGCCGTGCGACTCCTTACGCTGCTGCTGGTAATCGGCGGGGCCGCCGCCGGCTGCGACCGATCGGAGCCGGCGCCGACCGGCAACCGCGGCGCGTCCCGGACACGGGGTGAGGCCAACGCTCCAACCGGCTTCGAGCGCCGTCTGCTGTTCCTGCCGGAGTCCAGCTCCATACCACTGGCGGCCGTCTTCGACTTCACGGTCGTGCTGGAGCCGGCGTCGCACGCCCGCATCGCACGCATGTGGCTGGGACGCAACGGGAGCTGGGAGCCCGTCTTCGACGCGGCCTGGCAGGCGCCGCCGGTCCGCGAGCCCTGGCGCCTGCTGCCCAATGGCCCCTTGCGTCTGATGGTGGGCGAGCGCGGCGAGCTGGAAGCCCTCGCCTACCAGCGCGGTAGTGAGGAGCTGCGGCTCACGCCTGCCCGCGCACTGGTGGACTGGAGTAGCGGGCAGGAGCACCAGCTGCGGCTGCGGCCGGGTGAGATCCTGTTCGCGGGAAGTCGCGCGCGCGGGCTCGTCCTGGACGAGCAGCGCCAGCAGCGCGCAGGCTCTCGCCCGGGCACGTCGTATGACGCGTTCCTCACGGACGGGCAGGGGCTGTACCTGGTTTTCCAGGGCGAGGCGGCGGAGGCCCGGAGCTGGCGGGGGGCGCGCCGCGAGGGGCAGACGTGGGCCGAAACCCGCCTCGAGGCCGGGCCGAGCGCGCCCGGGGCGGCCGCCCCGCCTGCTGCCTCGAGCGCGGCCGTGTGGCGCGTCGTCGCCCCCCGCGCCAGGCTGCAAGGCGAGCTGCAGCTCGCGGGGCCGCGCGCCGTAGCCTGGCCGGCGGACGGGGGACCGGAACTCGGTAGCGGCAGCACAGCCGCGGGACCGGCAGCCGATCCCGCGGGCACCCTCTACTTCGTCCGCGGCTGGGTCCGACTCGGCAGCAACCGCCGCCCCTTGTTCGGCGTCATCCGTCACGGCTGAGGGAGTGAACGGCCAGGCGGGGCACGCGGCTCTGACGGTGCTCTTCGGGGCCCTGGCCGGCGGGCTGACCAATTCGCTGGCCATCTGGATGCTGTTCCACCCCTATGAGTCCCCCACCCTGTTTGGCCAGCGGCTGCGCCGCCTGCAGGGCGCGATCCCCAAGAACAAGGCCCGGCTGGCAGCCGCCATTGGCCGTACAGTCGGCACGCGACTGCTCACGCCGGAGGACCTGGCCCACACCGTTGCGGAGCCGTCGTTCCGTACCGCCTTCGGCGACCGGCTGGCGCGCTTCCTCGCCGCGCTCCTGGGCGAGGAGCGCGGATCGCTGGCTGAGGAGCTGCCCCCGCCGCTGGTGGAAGAGCTGCGCGGGCTGCTGGACGAGGCAGCAGCCGCGCTGCTAGGCCGCGTGGACGCCTACCTCGCGGGCGAGGAGTTCCGGGCCGCGGCCACCCGCTGGGCCGAAGCCCTCGCCGCCGAGCTGAGCGAGCAGCCGCTGGCCGCACTACTGACGCCCGAGCGGGAGGCCGCGCTCGCCGAGGCGGCGGAGCGCTGGATCGCTGAAGCGGTTGCCGCGCCCGCATTCGAACAGGCGGTGCGCGACTACCTCGACCGCGCGGCCGCCCGGCTTCTCGCGCCCGGGCGGACATTCGAGCAGCTCCTGCCGCACGGGCTGGTCGCTGCCCTCGAGCGCGGCGTTGCCGGCTACCTGCCGCTGGCGCTCGAGCGGCTGGGCGGGATGCTCGACGAGCCGGCGGCCCGCGAGCGGCTGAAGCACGTGCTCGATGGCATCCTCGACCGCCTGCTGCGCGACCTGAACTTCTACCAGCGCGTGGTAGCCGTGCTGCTCATCCCGGCCGACACCGTGGACCGGGTGCTGCGCGCCATTGAGGAGGAGGGCGCCGACCGGCTGGCGGAGCTGCTGCGGGATGAAGCCGTTCGCGATGCCATGGCCCGCAAAGTCAATGACGCGATTGTCGATTTCCTGCGCCGCCCGGTGGCCGCCGTGCTGGGCGAGCCGGGCGAGCCGCCGGTCGCCGATGCCAAGGCGACCGTGGCCGGATGGGCGCTCGCCATTGCCCGGGACGCGCAGACCCGCGCCTTCCTGGTCGAGAAGCTGCAGGTGACGCTGCATACCATCGAGGACCGCACCTGGGCCGACCTGTTTCGCCATCTGCCACCCGGCCGCGTGGCCGAGGCCGCCGTCCTCGCGGCCCGCAGTGAACGCGCCCGCGCCCTCTACCGCGAGGCCGCCGGGCGCCTGGCCGCCGCGGCGCTCGAACGGCGCATTGGCCGGCCGGCCGACCATCTGCCCGCCAATGCCGTGCCCCGGCTGCAGGCGGCACTCGCCGAGCCGCTCTGGCAATGGCTGCAGGAGCAAGTTCCCTCCATTGCCCAGCGCGTAGACATTGCCGGCCGCATCGAGCAGAAGATCCTCGATTACCCCATGGAAAAGGTGGAGGAGCTGATTCGTGGACTGACCGAGCGGGAGCTGCGCCTGATTGTACGGCTGGGCTACGTGCTGGGAGGCCTGATCGGGGCGGGGCTCGTGACCCTCAGTGCGCTGCTCTCCTGATGCCGCGCTGTCTTCTCGAACAGAGACGACCCTATTGGCCTCTCCATCAGCCGCGCTCGAACCGCTCGATGCGCTGCCGCACCTCGGCCGGAATCGCCTGCGACCGACCCGCCGCGTAGTCGTACATGACCTGGACCGTCTCGCCACTCGCCAGCAGCTCGCCGCCGCCAGCGGAGCGCACTTCGTACTCCATGGTGAAGCTGCGGCGGCCCACTCGAGTGGTGCGCAGACCTACCCTCAGGCGAGCGGGAAACGGGATGCGCTCGTGGTAGCGGACCCGCGCCCCGGCCAGCACGTAGTCGATCCCGGCCAGCCCCTCACGCCCGACAACTTCCCGCCAGTAAGCTGCCCGCGCCTCCTCGAAGTAGACGAGCGGCAGCGTGTGATGCACGTGTCCCAACGCGTCCAGGTCGCGGAAGCGCACCTCCACGGCGCGTTGGAATCGGAACGGCGGCGCCGCCCCCGCCCCCGGCGCGTCAGCCATGAGCATCAGCGACGGCGCCCGTCGCGTCACAGCTCGAGCAGCGCCACGCGGCGGACGGCCACGCGCAGCGGCAAGACGATGGCGGCCGCCGAGAGAAGCAGTGGCGGCGCCAGCCCCAGCGCGAGGGCGGTGAGCCTGGCGCCGTCCAGCGGGAAGCCCCGGGCGCGGGCATACAGGAAGCCATAGACGGGCCAGGCTTCGAGCACGATCACGCCCGCCAGGTACGCGGTCGCCACCATCATGAACAGGAGCCCGCCGAAGCCGGTCGGGATCTGCGCCGCGTTTTCCGTATCGAAGCGGGGGAAGACGGCGCCAAACCCCAGGGCGAGGGAGGCGATGGCGAAGGTCATGAGGGCGGTGCTGGCCAGCGAGAGGGCCATCATGACAGCGTCGACGCGCAGGATCCAGTTGGTGCCCAGCGTCAGTGCGACGCCCAGCACCAGCAGCGGAATGACGCCCAACCAGTACTTGGTCCAGATCAGGGCGCGCAGGTCGAGGGGCGAAGAGCGGAGCAGCCAGAAGGTTCGGCCCTCGAGGCTCACGGCCGGGAAGACGAAGCGCGCCGCAATGGCGGTCAGGACGAAGCCGGCAATCCCGATATTCAGGAAGGAGACCAGGTTGACCAGGAAGAAGCCGACGCGCGGGCCTGTCCGGAGCGGCAGCACCTTGATGTTGTAGACGTAGATGACAACCAGGACGGCCAGCAGTATGAGCTGCGACCATTGCGTCGTGTCCCGGAAAAAGGTGCGCACATCCTTAGCCGCGAGCGAGCGGATGTTCAGCGGCAGGGCGCGCAGCAGTCGTTCCAGGCGGCCCCGCTGACTCCCACCCTCGCTCAGCTCCGCGCCTTCCTGGGCGCGGCTGAAGCCCTCGGGATAGAGACGGACGTGCAGCCACGCCCCGAGCACGAAGAAGGCAGCTGCCGTACTGCCCAACAAGAGCAGGGGAAACAGGTCCGTGCCGCCGCTGCGCAGCGGCGCCATGATCGCCTGGGCCGCCCATTCACTGGGCAGCCATACGGAGCGGGGCGCGTGGAGTGCGGCGACGAAGTCGACCAGGTCCCTGAACCCCTCGGGGCGCGCCAACTGCTCGGGGCGGAGGAACCGGATCAGCGCGATCAGGCCTGCCGCGCCGAACAGCGCGATGAGGGCGAGCAGGTCCCGCGCGCGCCGCGCCGGGAAGATGTTGACGAGGAGCAGGGTGAACGCCGTCCCGCTAACGGCTGGCAGCAGCAGGAAGGCCGGCACGGCCGCGAGCGCCACCCCCAGGTAGAGCGGTCCGGCGTCATACACCCAGCCGTACGCGGTGAGGACGGGCACCATCACCAGGGCTACCATCCAGGAGGAGTGCAGCGTGGTCTCGAGCAGCCGCGCGCCATACACGCGCACGGGGTCGACGGGTGCCGCCATGTAGAGCTCGAGGTCCCGCGCCAGGAAAAAGGAGGAAAGCGCGGTGATCACGTTCGAGAGGAGCAGCATCGAGAGGAACGCGAGCAGGATCACGCCCAGCAGCTTGGCTGCCAGCACGTCGCCGATCTCCTCGGCTCCCCGGAAATAGTTGAGCAGACGGTAGAGGATGGCAAAGAGCACGGCCCAGAAGAGCAGCGCGATGGCGCCCAGCGCCACGCCTCGCGCTATACTCCCGGCGGCCAGCAGCCGCCGCGCCGCCGCGCGCACCTTCGGCGCCAGCATCAGCGGGACGCCCGGCGAGCGCAGCGGCACACCAGCTCCCGCCCCGGCCGCAGCCGCCGCGGCCACCGGCCCCAGCCGGAGCACAGCCACTACTCCCGGCCGGGCACAGCGCGCAGGGAGGCCACCAGCTCGGCCACCTGCTCGCTGCCCGTGAGCCTGAGAAAGACCTCCTCGAGGCCCGCCGTCCCCGCCTCCGCCTCGCGCCTCAGCTCCGGCATGGTGCCCAGGGCACGAATGCGGCCCTCGTGCAGGATCGCGATGCGATCGCACAACGCTTCGGCCAGCTCGAGCGTGTGCGTCGAGAGGAAGATCGTGCCGCCGTGGCTCACAAAAGCGCGCAGCAGGTCCTTGATCAGCCGGGCAGCCTTCGGATCCAGGCCGACCATCGGCTCGTCGATCACCAGCAGCTCCGGTCCGTGTACCAGCGCGGAGCTGATGAGCAGCTTCTGGCGCATGCCGTGGCTGTAGCTCTCGATCAGTGTGTCCTTCCAGGGGAACAGCTCGAACAGCGTCAACAGCTCCTCGGCACGCCGCTCCGCCTCCACCCCATCGCGGCTCCACAACCCACTGACGAAGCGCAGGAACTCGACGCCCGTCAGCTTGTCGTAGAGGAACGGCCGGTCGGGTATGAAGCCCAGGTGCCGCTTCGCTTCCAGCGGCTGGCGGTGCACGTCATGTCCCGCGATGAAGGCGCGGCCGGCCGTGGGCCGGAGCACGCCGACCAGCATGCGGATCGTGGTGGTCTTGCCCGCGCCGTTCGGGCCGAGGAAGCCGAACAGCTCGCCCGGCCGCACCTCCAGGTCCAGGGGGTGCACAGCCGTGAACCGGCCGTACCGCTTGCTGAGCCCTTCCAGACGGATCATAGCACCTCGAGACGCAAGCGCCCGATCAGGCGGACCAGCTCGATCTGGCGCGCCAGCCCGCCCACCAGGAAGCGGAGATGCGCCGCGTCGGCCGGGAACTGCCCCAATGTCGGGTCCACGGCCACCCAGCGGCCCAGCCAGACCTCGGGCCAGGCGTGATAGTAGAAGCGGCCCTGCACCAGGACCAGGCCCACCGCGGTCCGCGCAGGCAGCCCCAGCGCGCGCGCCAGCGCCACGTACAGCACGGTGTGCTCGTTGCAATCGCCTTCCTGTGCCTCGAGCACCTGGAGCGCACTGGGAATGCTGAGCGTAACGTCCTTGTCCAGCGTGCGGTACACCCAGTCGTTGAGCCGCTGCGCGACGGCTGCCGCATCCGTCTCGCCGCCCGCAATGCGCCGCGCCGCTGCCTGGATCCGGGGGTCCGCCGCCTGGATGAGGGGCGTGGCCTCCAGCTCGGCGGCCGCATCGCCGCCGCCGCGGTACGGCAATCGGTAGCCTGCTCGTGCGTCCGCCACTTCCTCGCGCGTGATGACGAGCGTGTCGCCCCGCAACGCCTGTCGCCCGCCGGCGAGGTCGAACCCCTCGAGGTCGACCTCGAGCAGGCGAACGGCCAGGCGGTCCGCCGCCTCGACATCGGCGATGTCCACATTGCTGGAAATGGCCGTGGCCTCGATGATGGCGCCGTACCCCGCCGCGAGCCGCACGTCCGCGGCAGACTCGCGCCACGCCTGGCGCGCGATCTCCGACGCCGCCCGCTCGATCGTGAAGCCCAGCGGGCTCTCCGCCTTGAGCAGGCGGCCGTCATCATCGATCCAGCTCGCCATGGTGATGCCGCCGAAGCTCTCTTCGACGCGCCACGCCGGAACCGTGTCGTAGGTGGCCGCGACCCAACGGCCGCGTGCCTCATCCCGGATCACACTGTCCGTAGGCACGACCATGCGCTGGAGGCCTGTCACCCGGATCGAGACGTCGCGCGGCGCCAGCGTGGACGGGTCGAACACCCGGACCTGATATTCCTCACCCACTGCCAGCCGCCCCCCGGCCGCCAGGCGCAAGGGCAGCGCGGTGGGCAGCGTGGCGATCTCGCTCCACGGCACTCGGCTGCGCTGGCGGCTGCCGCCCGTGTCCAGCTCGAGGTCCAGCATGCTGTCGCCCTGCATCTCCCCGCGCACTCGGAACCGGCCGATCTCCGAGTCCAGGTCGAAGCGGAACGAGCGCAGTTCGAGGGCGCGGCCCAGGTCCACCCGGGTCCGCACCAGGGCCCGGTGTACGGCGCCCAGTGCCGGCACGTCCAGCGTCAGCAGATCCTGGAAAATGAAGCCCGTGGCCACCGTGTCCAGCCGGGAGGTGGCCACGCCTATGGCGCGGTCCTGCATGCGGACCGTGTAGAAGAGGACGCCGGGCTCGAGCGTCCGCGCCCCCCCAGCAAGCCGCACGGCCAGCGGCTTCAGGTACTCGCGGCGGACGTGCACTGCGACCACGCTCGCCCACACCGCGAGAACGCCATAGGCGAGGAGCCGGCGCCGGGACAGGAGAGGCATGCGGAAACCGCTGGCTTCAGTTGGCGGAACGGGGGGTCGCCACGCCGGGCTGCAGCGCGCGCCGCAGCTCCCTTTCAAAGACATCGCGCTCGTATTCCGTCTCGACCATGACGGTCACGTGGGACGGGTGCGCTGCCGCCCGCAGGTATTCGATCATGACCGGCATCATCGCGGCGGCCGATTCCTCCGCATCCAGGTTGCCGGCGCCGGTGCCCAGCGGCGGGAGCGCCACCTCGTCAATGGCCCACTCGGTCAAGCGACGCAGCCCGTTCAGCAGGCCCAGCCGCACCACTGCCGGGGTCACGGGCTGCTCGCGGGAGCGCACGACCACGTGGACCATGAACTCGGCGCGCAGCTCGCCCGCCGGAGTGATGGCCGCCGATCCCACGGGCAGCTCACCCAGCCGCTGGCACTGCGCCTTCAGCTCCTCCCCGGCCGCCAATTCCAGGCGGCGCATGGCCGGCGTCGTGGCCGACCAGTCCGCGCCGACCGGCCGCACCACCGCCCTCGTGGCCATGGCGGTCAGCTCGCCAATGCGGACGTCGATCACGTCAATTCCCGCGCCTTGCGGTACATTGCCGCCGCCTGCTGCGGCAAGTGCTTGCGGTCGTAGAGGATCCCCATGGTGTAGTACGCCTTCGCGTTGCCCGGCTGGAGCTGTACGGTCCGCTCCAGCATCTCGAGAGCTTCATCCACCCGGCCTAGCTGGTTCAATGCCTCACCACGGTAGAAGTATGCCACCGGCTGGTCCGGATCCAGCTCGATCGCCCGGCGCAGCTCCTGCTCTGCCTGGGCGTACAGCCCCCGCTTAAAGTGCAGCGTCCCCAGGTTGGTGTGTACATCCGCCCGCTCCGGTGCCAGCCGCTGCGCCCGCCGCAACGTGGTCTCCGCCTCCTCGAAGCGGCCCACAGACCCCAAGGTAGCACCGTAGTTGAGCAGCACGTCGACGCGCTCCGCCTCCACGGCCAGTGCCGCCTCGTATTGCTCGAGCGCAAACGCGTGCTCGCCCACCCGGTCATACAGCACGCCCAGGTTATTGCGGGCGGCCACATTGGAGGGGTTCTCCAGCACCAGCTCCCGGTAGAGCTGGATCGCCCGCGGAAAGTCCCGGCTGCGTTCCAGTTGCCGCGCGCGCTCGAGCCGGGGGTCCAACGCCGGCGCCGCTGCGGCCGGCGGCGCGGCCGCCGTCGCAGCATGGTCTTCGCCCTGCTCCTGGCGCCCCGTCACCACAACCTGGCCGTCGCCCTCAGGCGCCGCAGCAGCGTACTCCGTGGCCCCACCGGCCGGCCCGCTCTGCTGCCCTGCGGCTCCTTCTGCGCCTGCCTCCGCCTCGGATCCCGGCGGGGCGCCTTCCGTCCCCCCGCCCCTCATCTGCTCAGTCACCCCCCCTTCTCCTGACCCACGCTCTCGCCGACCCACGCCAGGTAGGGCTCGTGCCCCGCCTCCACCTCCAGCACCAGCAGCTCGGGCACATCGTACGGGTGAAGCTCTGGCGCTCGCGCCAGCAGGCGCGGCACGGCCGCAGCCGTCGTTTTCAGGATCACGAGCACCTCGGCCTCGCAGTGCACGTCCCCACGCCAGCGGTAGATGGAGGTGAGCCCGGGAAGGATGCTGCCGCAGGCGACGAGGCCCTCAGCCACCAGTGTGCGCACGATCCGCTCCGCAACCTCGGCGCTGGGCGCCGTCATGAGCGCGACCCGCGCTCCCCCCGCCGCCGGCATGCTAGTCCGCCGTCACCTGCTCCGCGTAGAGCGACTCGATCAGGTCCCGGAAGTGCTCCTCGATGACGCGGCGCCGGACCTTCAAGGTCGGGGTCAGCTCGCCTCGCTCGATGCTGAACTCGTGCTCGAGCAGCGCGATCTTCTTGGGCATCTCGTAGCGCGCCAGCCCGTCCAGCATGCCGAACACCTCCTGCTCCATCTTCTGCCGCACGCGCGCGTCGCCGAGGAGCTCCGACTTCTCGGCCGAGGTCACGCCATGCGCCGCCGCCCACTGCGCCAGGCTGGCGAAGTTGGGGACCACCAGGAGCACGGAATAGGGTCGGCGGTCCCCCAGCATTACGGCCTCGGCAACCAACGGGTTGGTCTTCACCCGGTTCTCGATCGGCTGCGGCGCGATGTTCTTCCCGCCCGCCGTCACGATCAGATCCTTCTTCCGGTCCGTGATGCGCAGGAAGCCGTCCTCGTCAATCTCGCCGATGTCGCCCGTATGGAACCAGCCGTCTTCCTCGATGGCTGCCCGCGTCGCATCCGGCTGATTGTAATACCCCTTCATCACCTGTGGGCCGCGTACCAGGATTTCGCCGTCCTCCGCGATCATTTCCTCCGTCCCGGGCACCGGCTTGCCCACCGTCCCAATGCGGAAGGCGGACGGCGTGTTGGTGTTGGTCACGGGGGACGTCTCCGTCAGCCCGTACCCCTCGAGGATCGCGATGCGCGCGCCGTAGAAGAACCTGGCAATCTCCGGGCTCAGCGGCGCACCCCCCGAGAGGAAGTAGCGGAGCCGCCCGCCGATCCGCGCGCGCAGCTTACGGAACACCAGCTTGTCGGCCAGCGCGCGCCGCAGCCGGGTTCGGAGCCCGGGCGCTCGGCCGGCGAGGCGCACGTCGGCCCAGTCGAGCGCCGCGGCCCGCGCAAACCGGACCAGGCGCCGCTTCACCCCCGTTTCCGACATCATGCGCGCGTAGAGCTTCTCGTAGATCCGTGGCGTCGAGGCCACAATCGTAGGCCGCACCTCGATCAGCGCCTGCGGGATCAGGTCGAAGGATGGCAGGTAGGCGAGCGTGCAGCCGCCCCAGAAGAGGAAATAGTCGACCATCCTCTCGAAGATGTGGCATAGCGGCAGGAAGCTGAGCGCGACGTCCTCTGCGCCCACGGGCAGCACCTGCCGCACCGCCTGCGTGTTCGAGTAGATGTTGTTGTGCGTGAGCATCACGCCCTTCGGCGGACCGGTCGTGCCGGACGTGTAGATGATCGTCGCCAGATCGTCTGGCCGCGCCGCCAGCGCCCGCTCCCGGAAGTCGCTGCCCCGGCCCGCCGCCAGCTCCGCCCGCCCCCGCTCGAGCACCTGCTCGAGCGTCAGCTCGCGCGGGCCCTGGACTTCGACCGTGTCAAACACGATCGTCCTCTCGAGTGCCGGCAGCTCCGGCCACGACTGGCGCACCTTCTCGAGCTGCTCGGCGGTCGAGACAAAAATCGCGCGCGACCCCGAATCCTTGAGGATGTATGCGATCTGGTTGGGCGGGAGCGTGGCGTAGATCGGGACATCCAGCGCGCCCATGCACAGCGTCGCGTAGTCGGCCAACGCCCACTCGGGCCGGTTTTCCGAAAGCAACGCTAGCCGGTCACCTGGTTCGAGCCCCAGCGACTGGAGCGCAAGCGTCAGCAGCCGGATCTCGTCGAGGAACGCCTGGTGGGAGATCGAGCGCCAGCCGTCCGGCGTCCGATAGCGCAGGGCGTCCGTCTTGTCGTGGCGGTCCGCGGCCTCGAACAGGAGCTGGACCAGCGTGCCGCGGCTCAGACCGGCCGGATTGGCTACATACTTTCGCGTTCCCGCCCCCGTCATCATCTGGGCCACTCCCCAGGCGGCCGGCTGCCCGTCACGCCAGCACCAGCTCGCTGCTCCAGTCCAGCTCGGGCCTCAAGCTGTGCAGCACGCTGCAGTACTTCTCGTGCGAGAGCGCGATCGCGCGCCTCACCTTGGCTTCATCGTTCGCCGCGACGCCGCGCGTCTGGTACACCAGCCGCAGCCGCGTATACCGGCGCGGCGGCTCCGCTGCCCGTTCCCCCTCGACCCGCACTTCGAGCCCGGTCAGCGGCACGCGCATCTTGCCCAGAATCTCGACCACGTCCGAACCTGTGCAGCCGGCCAGGGCCAGCAGCAGCGTCTGCATGGGCGAGCTCCCCGCCATCCCCCGGCCGTCGACGCGCGCAGCCGGACCCGCCGGCGCTCCGCCCTCAAACTGCAAGCCTTCGCCGGTCCAGCGCAGGGCGACCGTAACCTCCGCCTTCACGCGCCGCCCTGGACCTGCTCTCCGGTGAGCTCCGCCAGCGTCTCCTGGGCGTGCTGCACGTGCCGCTCCACGTCCGGACCGTGCAGCCCCGCAGCCAGGAAGATCCGCAGGTGCTCGATGGCCTCCTCCTCCCTACCCTCCCGCAGCAGCAGGAATGCCAGACCATAATGCGCGCCCGCAGTGTCCGGAGCATCCTTCAGCACCGCCCGGTATGTCTTGATGGCCTCGTCCGTCATGCCAATGCGGGTATAGGTAATGCCGACCTGCTGAAGCGTGGCCGGGTCACCCGGCCTCTCCCGCAGCGCCAGGCGGAAGGAGGTGAGGGCCTCGTGATATTTGCCCACCTGCAGGAGCTCGACACCCTCCCGGTAATAATCGGTTCGCGCCCCGTCTTCTTCTGCCTTGAACAGCTTCTTGAACCAGGTCATGAGCAAGCGTTGGGCAGGCGGGAATCGCGGGGTTCCGGGCCGGCTCCCCCATGAGCCAAAAGATAGAAACGCTTCGGGCAGGGCGCAATCAGCCTTTGCCGGACCACTAAGGGCGCTCCGCCACCACCGTGAACGCCTGGCGCGCTGCCACTCTGAGGCCTGCCGCGCCGAGTCGCTGCTCGGCGTCCGGCGGCGCCGGCTCGAGCACCAGTCGGCCGAGCGGGGCAAGTGCTCGGGCTCCCTCCTCGAGCCCAGCGCCCGCGGCATCGCCAGTGAGGGCCACGGCCCGCATGGTGCGCGAGAAGAACGGGAGCTGTGCCCCAACGGCCAGGCGGCTGACCCCCGGCTGCTCGCTCCAGCCACGGGCCGCTTCATCGGCTGCCACCACCTCGATGTTGGCAACGATTGCGGAGATCCCCGGAGTCAGCCGCGCGGCCGGCCCGACCACCAGCAGGAACCCCGGCCCCTCGGCTACCCCCAGCAGCGCCGCCATCCGGAACGCCTCGTCAGGGTCGGCCGCAGGCGGGCCACCGGCCGCCGCCAGCAGCGGTGGCGCGGGTGGCGGCCGCAGATCGGCGAAACCACCCCCGATGCCGTAGCGCTCCCGGCAGTTGGCGCAGCCCAGCCAGCCCTCGAGCACCCGCCGCTCCTCGATACGGTCGGCCAGCAAGATCAGGCCGAAGCCGGGGCCGCAGCGCGGGCAGCTCAATATGTCCGTAAGCAGGATATGCACGCCCTGCTCACTCCCGCTCGGGCGCCAGTTCGAGGGACCTCACCCCGCAGGAGCTGGCGGCGGCGGTGCGGGCGCGCGGCAGCCGGCCAGCAGATTCAGGAGAAGAGCGGCCGCTCGGAGTACTGCGCCCACTGGGTCGGCGTCTCCCACACGCGAACGTAGACCACCGCGTCCCGCATGCCCTCGGGCAGCCGCCGCTTCAGCTCGTCGTAGAAGTAGCGGGCCTGGTTCTCGGCGGACGGCTCCACGTCCGTGAAAGGGGGGAGATCGTTCAGGTTGCCGTGGTCGAAGCGGTCGGCCAGCTCCCGCAGATGCCGCTTCACCTCCACGAAGTCGAAGGCCAGGCCCTGGGCGTCAAGCTGCTCCGCCCCGAGCACCGCCTCGACCACGTAGCGGTGCCCGTGCAGCCGCTCGCACTTACCCTTGTACTTCCGAAGATAATGGGCGCTGTCGTAATGGGCCTGCGCGCTCACCAGGTACATAGCCGACCTCTCACGTCCGCTCCAGGACGATCGACCGTACGTCCACCTCCGGCGGCTGCATCACCGCGTACAACACCGCTGCCGCCACCGCCTCCGCCGAAAGCATCGCCTGGCGCGGCGGGAGCCCCGGGTGCCGCGCATAATCTATATGGTCCCAGAGCCCCGTGTCCGTTGCCGCCGGCTCGATGAGCGTGGCACGCACCCCCGTGCCCCGCAACTCCTCGTCCAGCACGGCGTGCAGCCCGCGCACGCCGAACTTCGCGGCAGAGTACGCGCCGTTGTGGAGAAAAGCGCGCCGGCCGGCCACCGAGCCCAGGGTCAACAGGTGCCCGGAACGCCGCGCCAGCATGGCGGGGAGGAACGCGCGGATGACGAGGAACGGCGCCCGCAGGTTGGCCGCCAGCTGAGCATCGAAGTCCGCTGGCTCCGTCTCGGCCAGCGGCGCCAGGTGGAACGAGCCCGCCGCATTCACCACAATGTCCGGCGCCGCTACGCCCAGCATCTCGCGTACCGCGCCGGACAGGCGGGCCACCGCCGCGGCATCGGCTACATCCGCCACCACCGCGCACGCGCCAAGCTCCTGCGCCGCCGCTCTGAGTGCCGCTTCTCCGCGCGCCACCATCACCAGCTCCGCCCCCGCGGCGCGCAGCCGCTGCGCTACGGCCCGCCCGATGCCGCGCGAGGCGCCCGCCACCAGCGCCGTCCGTCCGGCCAGTGCCTCAGCTAACAATGGTGCTCACCATACACAGCCGCAAGAATTCCTCGCGCGTCCTCAGGTCCTCGAGGAACACGCCCCGCATGGCACTCGTGATCGTCTTCGAGTTCTGCTTCTCGACTCCCCGCATCATCATGCACAGGTGGTACGCCTCGCAGATGACACCCACGCCCTGCGGCCGCAGCACCTGCCACAGCGCTTCCGCAATCTGGTCCGTCAGCCGCTCCTGCACCTGCAGTCGGCGCGCGAACACCTCGACCAGCCGCGGCACCTTGGAAAGCCCCAGGATCCTACCGGCGGGGATGTAGGCGACGTGCACCTTGCCGAAAAAGGGAAGCAGGTGATGCTCGCAGAGCGAGTACATCTCGATGTCCTTCACAATGACCATGTTGTGATGGTCCTCGTCGAAGACCGCATCGCCGATCACCTTCTCGACCGACAGCCGGTAGCCGCGCGTCAGCCACTTCAGGCTCTTCTCCACCCGCTCCGGCGTCTTCAGCAGCCCCGGCCGCCCCACCTCCTCACCCAGCCGCCGCAGCAGCTCGCGCACCAGCTCCTGGAAGGCGACGTCGTCACCCCCAGCACTGCGCGCCCGCTCCACCCGCTCTGCCCTCATACCACCTCCTTAGTAGTCAAGTTCGTAAGTACGGCCACGAATGCGGCCGTATTTGCGGATTCGACCACTTAGCCGCCCTCGTACTCCACCGCATTGCGTGGCGTCTCCCACAACACCAACCGCACCAGCCGCACTCCAGCCGGCAGCCCGCCCGCGATCCGCTCCCACATCCGGACCACCAAGTTCTCCGTCGTGGGCATCACTCCAGCCATCCACTCCACGTCCAGGTTAAGGTTGCGGTGGTCTACATCCTCGACGACCCGCCGCTCGACCAGCTCCTTCAGCTCCTTGAGGTCCAACACGAATCCCGTCTCCGCATCCACTTCCCCCTCGACCGTCACGTCCAGCTCATAGTTGTGGCCGTGCCAGTTCGGGCTGGCACATAACCCGAACACCCGCCGGTTCCGCTCCGGGCTCCACTCCTCACGGTTCAGCCGATGGCCGGCGCTGAAGTGAAGACGCCGGGTGACTCGGACCTGCGGCATCGAGCTCCTCCTCTCCTCCGTGCCAGCCGGCCTAGTGCACTGCCCGATGGCCTTCTATCTTTTGCCGTCTTTACCTCGAACGGCACCGGCGGTGCAGCAGTCCCTGGCAGTGAGAGCGTCGTGATCCATCGATTCTTGGCCGTCGCCGCGCCCCTGGCCAGGGCGGGAGCCACGGCGTGGTCGGCCTTGTGGACCTTTCCGTCCATCCTGGCCTCCGCGTTCCTGGTGGCCTGGGCCGCCGAGGCTGCGCAGTTCATGATCAGCCAGGGCCTCGCCCTGGCCATCCTTGCCTGGATGCAAACGCTCCCCGAGTTCGCTGTCGAGGGCGTCATTGCCTGGCAGGCCGGCAAGGATCCCAGCCGCACGCACCTGGTGATCGCCAACTTCACGGGCGCGATCCGCCTGCTCATTGGGCTGGGCTGGCCCATGATCTACTTCGTCGCCGCCTACTCCGCGTTCCACAGCAGCCGGCGCCAGACGTGGGCGGAGATCAAGCTGGACGACGAGCACTCGGTCGAGGTGGTGGGACTGCTCCCGCCCGTCCTCTACTTCCTGTGGATCTGGTACAAGGCCTCGCTCTCCCTGCTCGATGCCGTACCCCTCGTCGCCATGTACCTGGCCTACCTCTACATCCTCTGGCACATCCCGCCGCGCGGCGACGAAGCCCTCGAGGAAGTCGGCCGCGTGCCCCGCGCCGTGCTCCGCCTGAAGTCGCGGCTGCGCTGGACCGCGATCCTCACCCTCTTCGCCGCGGGCGGCACGCTGCTGTACTTCACGGCGCACCCCTTCATCGAGTCCATGCTCGCGCTGGCGGTGCTCTGGGGCATCAGCGACTTCGTCTTCGTGCAGTGGGTCGCGCCCTTCCTCTCCGAGTTCCCGGAGAAGGTGAGCGCGTTCTACTGGGCGCGCAAGGCAACGGGCGCGCCTATGGCCCTCATGAACATGGTGTCCAGCAACATCAACCAGTGGACCGTGCTGGCCGCCATGATCCCGTTCGTCTACTCGCTGAGCATGGGCACGGCCGTGGCGCTGCCCTTCGACGACGAGCAGCGGCTCGAGATCCTGCTCACGGTGCTCCAGTCCATCCTGGCCGTGCTCATTCTCTTCAACATGCGCTTTTCCTTCTGGGAGGCCGGCCTGCTCTTCGTATTCTGGTTCGCACAGTTCCTGCGCCCCGAGCTGCGCGACGAAATCTGCTGGCTCTACGGGATATGGGCCGCGCTGCTGCTTCTCTCCGGCATCATCGACCCCAACCGCTTCCGCGCGCCACGTCTCTTCCTGGCGCTGCTACGGAGCCATTTGGGCCTGGGCCGCGAGCGCCCCCGCAAAGCTGGTCAGCGCCGCTAACCGCCCTCCTCGACTTCGGCCGCCGTAACAAAAGCCGGCCCGCGGCAACGCCGCGGGCCGGCCAGACGCACCGAAGGGGATTTTTTGGAGCCCAGTCGTCGCACGACTGGTGACCTCCCTGCGCGTTTCCGCCGTCCCCTCGCGAGGCGTGGCGTCCAGCGCAGGAGTCGGCCCCTGCTTGCACCGTGTCGGCCCAAAAATGAGCCCTCCGGTACGCCTCCTACGCCCGAAGTCTAGTGCAGGGTCAGCCGAAAGTCAAGGATTCCCAAGAGAAAACGCGCCGGTTACCGCGGGCAACACTAGCGCCGCCGGCCCGCATCCAGCGCATCGATCTTCGCCACCCGCCTCTCGTGCCGCCCGCCCGCGAACTCCGTGGCCAGCCACAGCTCGACGATCTGGCGGGCCAGTGTCGGGCCGATGAGCGCGCCGCCCAGCGTTAGCACGTTGGCGTTGTTATGCTCCCGCGCGTTGCGCGCGGTCGAGAGGTCGTAGCAGAGGGAAGCCCGCACGCCGGCCACCTTGTTCGCCACCATGGCGCTGCCGATCCCGGCGCCATCGACCATGATGCCCCGCCAGGCCTGGCCGCGGGCCACCGCCTCCGCCACGGCGCGCGCGTAGTCGGGATAGTCCACGGCCTCGGTCGTGTGGCAGCCCAGGTCCTGGACCGCGTACCCCTGCTCGAGCAGTGCAGCCTTCAGCTCCTCCTTCAGCTTGAAGCCGCCGTGGTCGGCGCCCAGGGCCACTACTCGTGCGCCCGCCGGCGCCGCGGCCTCTGGCGAGTTCTCGATCCGCACGCCGAGCTGCTGGGCAAGGGTCCGGGCGCCGGGCGCGAGTGCGTCGCCCGGTCCCAGGCGGATGGCGCGGCCGCGGCGGGCCGCCGCGCGGACCACGTCTTCGGTCACGATCGTGCGGCTCATGGGGCGAAAACGTCGGCAGGCGTGTGGTAGAGCACCTGGATGGTCGCCCGGTCCGCGGGCGTGGGCCGCTCCGTGACCAGGACCCCACCCCACATGAGATCGGAGGGGCCGGGCGCGTGACGCCAGATACCGAGCACGTGCCCAAACTCATGCGCGACCAGCCGCAGCACCCGTTCCGGCGCCTGCGCCTCACTCGCCGCTACCGTCACAATCATGCGCACCTGGCCCGCGGCTTCCGGCCCGGCATTCTTCAAGGGGTAGACCCGGAGCTCCGTGGTGTCAGCGGTCGGGCAGAAGGTGGTGACGGCGCGGCCAATGAGAGCGGGCTGGCAAGCGGGTGCCGGAACCTCGACGGGCAGCGGCACGTCCGACCAGCGCAGCACGACATCGGCGTCCAGCAGGCGCTCGGCCGGGCTCAGCCGGTACTCGCCAAAGAGCACGGCCCCGTTCCATTCCCGGGACGCCGCCGCGGAGGCCGCGGCAAGCGCAGCCGCACGGGCCGCGTCGTCACCCCCGGCCACGAACACGCGCACCCTGCGCCCCGGATTCCAGTGGAAAATCACGGGCGGTTCGGCGGCCAGCGCGAAATTATAGGCCTCGACCCGGCCGGGGATGGTGGGAGAGTCGCACGACGCTGCCGCGGCCACCGCCGCAGCCAGCCCGGCGCGGCGCAGCCACTGGCGGGAGCGGGTCATGGCCAGTCTCCGCCGAAGGCCACACCCACCTGCACCGCGCCGCGGTAAACCGTCCCGTCCAGCCCCCGGGCCCGCCGCTGCGCCACGGTGCCGAAGGAGTGTGCCTGGGCCATCGCCTCGACGGCGAGGCGCAAGCCAGCCACTCGCCAGCGAGCTCCGCCCGCGACTTCCAGGACCGCCTTCACTTCGCTTCCCTCGCGGAACAGCCCCTCGCGCTCGGCCAGGTAGCGGATCCCGCCCAGCCCGCCGCGCAGGTAGATCCGCGGGTGCAGGTGGTAGCGCAGCCCGAGCACGGCATGGACCACCCCCAGATCCTGAACATCCCGGTCGGTCGAGCCTTCCCGCGCCCGCAGCTGAGCGAATGTCCAGCCGGCAGCGGCTTCCACGCCCAGCGCCGGCGCGACCTGCGTCCGCGCCGCGAGCACGAGCAATGGCGCGAGCCCGGGCGTCGCCGAGACCGGCTCCGCCTCGAGTGGCGCGCCGCGCGCGCCGGGGACCAGCGTATCCAGCACCTCGCGTCGCAC
>JACQVE010000042.1 GCA_016209965.1 Gemmatimonadota bacterium
CCCCACTCGTCCTCGAACCAGAGCAGCCGGCCCTGGCGCATGGTGAAGAGGATGCGGCGCTGCAGCTCGAGGGGCGAGCGGCGCCAGCGTGCGCGGAAGGCGATCTCCCCGTCGTCCGTGGCCAGCCGGACCAGGACGGTGGGGATCAGGCGCCGGAGTGGGATGCGAGCGTAGTACACCATGGTGATGGAACGCTAATGCCGGCCGGCTCTTCGGGCAACGGTCTTGATGGTCAGACGCCTTTCTCCCGCCACAGCCGGTCCAGCTTTGCCAGCCGGGGCGCGATGCGTTCGCGCCACTCGGGCAGCGCATAGATCCCCGTCTGCGGGGAGCGCGGCCGCTCTTCCGGGACGCGCCAGCCCAGGACCTCGCGGACGGCGTGGTGCAGCGCCTCTCTCGTGTCCAGCATGCGGCGGTGGAACGCAGTTTCCACACGGGCATAGGGGCTCATGTTCTGGGCGCTGGGGTGATGCACGTGCAGCAAGGCCGGGAGGAGTGCGCCGCCCCAGGCGGCTTGCCAGTCCTCGAGGAAGGCGGGATCGGGCGCCTCGGCGGCCGGCCAGTCCGTCACCGTTCCGCGCCTGAGTCCCGCCCGCTCCAGCCGCGCCGCGCCGGGCAGCCGCATCGTGCCGGCGGCGAGTTGGCTGGCCGCCAGCAATGCCCGCAAGGCCAGGGTTCCCAGCGCCACGATCAGCCGGGGCCCGGCCGCCCGCAGCGTGTCCCGCAACACGTGCAGGCTGGTAGCATACTCGCCCACCGCTGACCTCACTTCCGCTGGCGTCGGCTCGCCGCCCCCACGCGCCGGCAACTGGTTGTAGGCCGCGGTGATGAAGGTGTGGTTGCGGGTCACGCCGATGCTGCCCAGCAACGCGTCCAGGTTGGCGCCCGCGATGTCGCCGCCGAAGGGGATGCGCGTGCCGTGGGCGCCCAATTCGCCGGCCCCCTTACCGCCGGCGTTTCCCGGCGCCGCGCCGATCCACAGGATCTCGGTGCGGCGCCAGGGGCCGTTCCGCCGCGACCAGACGATGGGCCGCGGCGCGGGCCGGCCGTTGCCCAGGCGGCAGGGCTCCCGCAGCCATTCGTCGCGGAGGCATTGCGGGTGTGCCGCGTGCAGCTTTCGGAAGATAGCCCGGAAGCGGGCCTCTTGCGGCGTGGAGTGGGCTGCGGCGCTCAGATGCTGTCGAGCAGCTCGTCGATGGCCCTGGAGACGGCGTCCTGCGCGCGGCCCGCCAGCAGGTTCTCGAGCATCTCGCGGGCATCGCCGGCCACATCGCCCGGGTGCCGGCGCTCGCCCGCGCCGCGTACCGCATTGCCGATGGGCAGCAAGGCCAGGCGCGGCGTCTCGCCCCCGTCCTCAGGATGGTAGCTCTGCTCGATCTCGGGTGGCGGTGGGGGCACACTGGCCTTCCATGGCTCGTCCTCGAGATCCGTTTCGTCCTGCCGGAACGGGTCCGCGTCCATGGGCAGAACCAGGCAGATGCGGGCGTCAATGTTGCCGTCATCGTCCTCGGTCGCGGCCAGCGCCACGGGGGTCGGCTTCTGCAGGATCTGGCGGATGGCCTGCGCGGCGTCCGGCGAGACGATGCCGCGGGCGATCAGATGACCGGAGTAATAATAGCCCAGGCCGATGCTGCCGCCGGGCACGGCCTCGTGCTCGAGGGAGCGCGCTTCGATCGGCAGCGGCTCGGGGTAGGCGACGACGACCAGGTGGTCCATGGCTCCGTTCGCGGTGGTTGACTCCCCGAACATCTAGCCCTCACCAGCCCAAAGTGTTCCACCCCCGGCGGGAGCGCAAGGCGGGAGGCAGGAACGGTGGCGCGGGTGGCGCTCGGACACGCCGCTGCGTAGTCTACTGCCGGCGCAAGCCCGGGCTGGGGGTGTTGGCGGCGACGCGCGGGGACTTCCCAACCAGTGGGAGCATGGTATGATCGCGACCCGGATTCGTCTCCGTCTGCTCGTCACTATCACGCTCGGACTGCCCACGGCGCTGCCTGCACAGCAGGCGTGGCAGCCGCCGGACGCCAGACTGCTGGCCCGGGCGCGCGCGCTCCTGGCGCAGGTGCCGCTGGTGGACGGGCACAACGACCTGCCCTCCAAGCTGCTCGAGGAGGCGCGCGGGGATCCGGCGCGCTTCGACCTGGCGGCGCGGCAGCCTCGCTTCCACACGGATATTCCGCGACTCCGCGAGGGGCGGGTTGGCGCGCAGTTCTGGGCGGCCTACGTCACCGTGGATTCGATTCCCGCCGGCGCGGCGCTGCGCCACGGCCTGCGCGAGATCGACATGGTGCACCGGCTGACGCGGCGCTATCCGGACCTCGAGCTGGCGCGCACGGCGGCGGACATCGAGCGCATCCACCGCCAGGGGAGGATCGCGTCGCTCATCGGCGTCGAGGGCGGCCACGCCATCCAGAGCTCGCTTTCCGCGCTGCGCATGTTCCACGAACTGGGCGTGCGCTACATGACGCTGACCCACTGGCAGACCACCGATTGGGCGGACGCCGCGACCGACACGCCGGAGCACAACGGGCTGACCGAGTTCGGCGAGGAGGTGGTGCGGGAGATGAACCGGCTGGGCATGTTCGTGGACCTCTCGCACGTCAGTGCCGAGACCATGCAGGATGCGCTGCGTGTCAGCCAGGCGCCGGTCATCTTCTCGCATTCCTCGGCCCGCGCCATCATGGGCCACCCGCGCAACGTGCCGGACGACGTGCTGCGACTGCTGCCGCAGAACGGCGGTGTGGTGATGGTCAACTTCTGCTGGTGCTTCATTCCGCCGGAGGCGGGGGTCTGGTCCGCGCAGCGGGACTCGGCAGGGGAGGCGTTGCGCCGGGAGCTGGACGACGCCCGCGAGATCCAGCGGCGCCTGGCAGCCTGGGTCGAGGCGCACCCGCGGCCGCGCGGGACGGTCGCCACGGTGGCGGACCACATCGACCACATCCGCAAGGTTGCCGGCGTCGACCAACTGGGCATGGGCTCGGACTTCGACGGCATCGACGCCGCGCCCGTGGGACTGGAGGACGTGAGCGGCTTTCCCAACCTGTTCGCCGAGCTGCTGCGCCGCGGCTACACGGAGGAGGAACTCAAGAAG
>JACQVE010000043.1 GCA_016209965.1 Gemmatimonadota bacterium
CGCGGGAGGCCTGCCCTATATCCCCCCGCTACGGTTCACGTGGCTGACTCGCTGGTACGATTTCCTGATCCGTTGGACGATACGCGAGTCGACATTCAAGAGGCGGCTCCTGGCGCAAGCCGGCCTGCGCAACGGGGACCGCGTGCTCGACCTGGGGTGCGGCACGGCGACGCTCACGCTGATGGTCGCGCGGGCGTATCCGGGAGCGCTGGTGGCGGGCGTGGACGCTGATCCTGCGGCGCTCGCCCTCGCCAGGAGCAAGGCGGCGCAGGCCGGGCTGGGGCTGCAGCTCACTCAAGCGTTTGCCTCGAGCCTGCCCTACCCCGATGGCAGCTTTGACCGGGTGCTCTCCAGTCTGCTGTTCCACCATCTGACGGCCGAGGAGAAGCGGCGCAGCCTGGAGGAGGTGTGGCGTGTGCTCAAACCCGGGGGCGAAATTCACATCGCAGATTGGGGTCAGGCGCGGAGCAGGATCATGCGTGCGGCGTTCCTGCTCGTCCAGTTGATTGACGGCTTCGAGACGACGGGTGAGAACGTGAAGGGGCGTCTGGCAGGCTACCTGGAGGGGGCAGGCTTCGCCGGGGTCGAGGAGGCGGCCCGGTACGACACAGCTTTCGGCACGATCTCGCTCTATCGCGGCGCGCGGCCGCTGGTAACGCGCGGTTCGATCAGGCGCCCTCGGACTGCTCCCCCCGAAGCGCCTCCACCCCCTCCTGCGCGATGACGGGCACCATCGCGAGCGCAGCCACGGGGTCTGCCCACCACCAGCCCAGGACCGCATTGAGCGCGAGCCCGCCCAGCAGGATGGCCGACAGGTAAGCGCAGATCGAGGTCTGGCGCGAATCGCTCTCCAGCGCGCGACTCTGGATCCTGGCCGCCACGGCCCGCTTCTGCCGCGCCAGCCAGGGCATGACCAGGAGCGAAAGTACAGCGATGCCGATGCCGAGGTAGCTGGCGTCGGGCGGTTTTCGGGAGATCAGGGACTCGGCCGCTTCATAGGCGACGTAGCCGGCCAGAGCCAGAAAGGAAACGCCGACCAGCCTGAGCGCGGTCCTCTCGCGCTCCTGCTGCGCAGCGCCCTCCTGCAGGCGCCACAGCAGCGCGGCGCCCGAGGCGCTCTCTATGGCCGAGTCTACACCGAAGCCAATGAGCGCCGTCGATCCCGCCAGGACCCCGGCAGCCAGGGAGGCGGCAGCCTCCAGTGCGTTCCAGCCGATCGTCAAGTACTCGAGACGCCGGCCCCGCCGGAGCGCGGTCACTTCTTCGACGGCGTGCACCTGCGGCCTCCCAGGGTGGGCTTCAAGAGCGATGTTGGCGCCATCAGGGCCTCGCTCCCAGCCTTCGACCAGCCTCAGAAAATCCCGTTCCGGGGGCGCTCAGGAGGCGAGTCCAGGCGCTGTCCCCGCCGTGAGCCGCGCCAGCAGCGCGCCCAGCGCATAGGCCACGGCGGCGGCGCTGGCGCCCACCAGCAGCATCTCGAGGCCGCTGCGCCACCAGCGGCGGCCGGTGACGTAGGTCCGGGCCGCACCCACGCCGAAGAGCGTGAGCAGCGTGAGCACCGTCGCCACCGCGAAGCGGCCGTCCACGGCGATGGGGGCAATATAGGCCGCGAGCGGCACGGCGCCCGCCAGCAGGAAGGCGCCGAAGGTGGCGGCGCCGTGGCGCAGCGCGTGCGGCTCCTGAACCCCAAGCCCGGCCGCCTCGCGGGCCGCCTCCTGCGAGCGGATGGAGAGGAAGTTGCTGGCGCCCATGGAGAAGCCGTCCGCCACCAGGTTGGCCAGCCCCAGGATCAGGACAATGCGCGCGGAGAGCTCCGCACCCGCGACGCCCGCGACCACGGCGAAGGTGGTGATGATGCCGTCGTTCGCGCCGTAGACCAGGTCGCCCAGGTAGTGCTGGAACATCTCCCGCGGCGTGCTGGGCTCGGAGGGCAGGACGGCGCCGGGCATGGGATCGGGCTGTTCCGCGTTATCGCGAGCGAACGGGCTCAGGCGCCGGCGCCGCCAGCACCGGTGCTGCGCCTTGCTGCCGGCGGCTGGGGGGCCGGCTGTGGCCTGGCCCTGCCCACGCGCCTCCGGCGCCGCGGCTGGTAGGCGCAGAGAGGCTCGGCCGCCAGCCAGTCCCCGGTCATGGCGTAGGCCCGGGCGCGGCTGCCGCCACAGACGTTGCGGAACTCGCACACGCCGCACTTGCCCTTGAGCCTCGAGCGGTCCCGCAGCTCGCAGAACAGCGCCGAGCCCCGGTAGACCTCGACCAGGTCATCCGTCCGAACGTTGCCTGCCCGGACGGGCAGGAACCCCGAAGGATAGATCTCACCCGTGTGACTGACGAACAGGAAGCCGTCGCCATCGTTCACGCCCCGGGCGCGCCCGATCCCGTCCCCGGCCGAGACAGGCCCCTGCTTCGCCAGGGCGCTCGGCCGCGCGCACCCGTAGCCCAGCCGCCGCTCCTCCACCCGGCGCTGCAGCACCACGCGGCTGTATTGCGGCGCCGCCGTGGCCTTGATGTCGAAGGGCACCTCGCGCGCGAGATCGTACATCTTGTGGAAGACGGCCTCGAACTCCGCCGCGCTGGGAAGGTCCTCACCCCGCGCGCGGCCCGTGGGGACCAGGAAAAAGACCTCCCAGAAGACGATGCCCAGCCGGCGCATGAGCGCGGACAGCGCCTCGAAATCCTCCACGTTGTGCCGCCCCACCACGGTGTTCACCTGCGTGGAAAGCCCCACCTCCCGCGCCTCGCGCAGCACCCGCAACGCCTCGTCGAAAGAGCCCGGCACGCGCCGGAATGCGTCGTGGATGGCCGGCCTCGAGCCATCCAGGCTCACCGCCAGCCGCGCCAGCCCCGCGGCCTTGAGCGAGGTCAGCAGGTCGCGCGAGGCCAGCGGCGTCGCGGCCGGCGTCATGGCCACCCGCAGCCCCAGCCCGGTGGCGTGCGAAACCAGCTCCACCATGTCCGGCCGCTTCAAGGCGTCGCCGCCGCTGAACACGAAGATGATCGGGCCGAAACGGCGCACCTCCTCCAGCAACCGTTTGGCCTCCGCCGTGGTGAGCTCGAGGGGATGGCGGAGCGGCACGGCCTCGGCCCGGCAATGCCGGCACGCCAGATCGCACGCCCGCGTGGTCTCCCAGATCACCAGGAAGGGCGCCTGCGAAAAGTCCACACGCATTTCGGGTCTCCTTCTTCCCGAGCGCTACTCCACCGTTCCACAAACCTTATTCACCGCAGAGGGCGCAGAGTGGCAGCGAGTGTCTGACGGCGTTTTATCTCCGTTCCCAGCGCTCGGCAGTGAATTGACAGGTCAACGCAGTTGCGAACGAGGGTAAATGCCTTGCCGGTGCCGACTGCACCAGCAGGCTCCGTACCGCGCCGCTGCGCGAAGCTAAGTGCCCATGTCACAGCGCATTACATTCGAAGGCCGCGTCACCATCTGAGGGCGCACGGGACAAAATGCCCGATCCAGCGGGGTAAACCAGGGGCAGGCCAGATTCCGCCTGCAGCAACAGCTCTTTCTGCGGCGCAGCCTTGCCACACGTTTGGGGCGCGGCGCCCCGGGGCGGGGCGTACGGGCCTGGCATGGGCCTGGCCGCTATAGACCTAACCCCAAGTCGGACAGCGAGTTGTGATGTTGGTCGAGGGGTCCGGCCGGCGGGCATGAAACTCGCCGGAATGCGGGGCGGGGGACGCCCCGGAGGGGGCGAAGGAGATCCAAATGACAGGGAAACGATGGGAACGGCTGGCGGCGCGGC
>JACQVE010000044.1 GCA_016209965.1 Gemmatimonadota bacterium
CGAGCTATTCTCTAACGCCATCGAGGCCGCGCTCGCCGACTTTCGCTCCCAATCGTTCGGCTCGCCGCTGATCCCGGACTGGCGCCGGGTCGAGGTGGCGATGGATGGCGTTACCCGGGAGCTGCTCGAGGCGTACGAGAAGTCCTGACCGGGCTGGCCCTAAGTGGTCGAGTTCGTAAGTACGGCCACGCACCGAATGCGGCCGTATTTCCGGATTCGACCACTAAGCTAAACCCTGCGACGTTTCCCGGGATCGAAGGTCCATCGAAGTGCATGGCGACCGGGAAACCCAGGAAAGGAGGAGGCGATGAATCCCAGACCGATCCGCTGGATCGCGCCGGGTCTGCTCTCGCTGGCCGGCATCGCTGCGTTCGCCGGGGGGTGGGCGACCATCACGGTGGAGGACCTGCCCGACTACGTCGTGGCACGCCAGCCTGTCACCCTCGCCTTTGCGGTCCGCCAGCACGGCCGCGAGTTGCTCGAGGGACTGGCGCCCAGTCTGGAAGCCAGGGCCGGCGAGCTGGAAGTCAGGGCAGCGGCCACCCCTGGGGAAGGACCTGGCCGCTACCGTGCCGTGCTGGCCCTGCCTCAGCCGGGTGACTGGACCATCACGCTCCGCAGCGGGTTCAGAAGCAGCAAGCTGGCGCTCCTGCCCCTGAAGGCGACGGAACCCGGCAGGCCTGCGCCCACCCCGCTCCCGGACACCGAGCGCGGCCATCGACTCTTCGTGGCCAAGGGCTGCCTCACGTGCCATCTGCACGCCGAGGTCAGGGGCTCCGGCGCGGTTCCGGTCGGCCCGGAGCTGACGGGCCGGCGCTACCCGGCCGACTACCTGGCGAAGTTTCTTGCCGATCCGGCCTCGGCCTCGCCGGCGAAGGGGACGGCGAAGATGCCTGACCTGGATCTCAAGCCGCGGGAGATCGCGGCTCTGGTGGCGTTCCTCAACACGGAGCGGCACGCACTGCGCTAGACTGCCGTTGCATCCCGAGGCGCTGCGTTGCTCCTCCTCGTGGAAATAGCTCTGCTATTCCTCCGTCGCCCTCACCCCACGCAACGTTACGTTGCGTGGGGACCCCGGTCGCGCCTTGCGGTTCGGGCGCAGCCGCAGTCCTGGTGCTCACCGGACTTCGGAGGCGAGCTCTCCTGACTAGTGGTCAGCCTCCCTTGCTGCAACGTATAATCTCACCGCCCGGCACACGAGAACGCGGAGTCCGTCCGGCGGATTGATGTGAATCGACAGCGCCCGCGCGCAAGGTGCCTCCTCCTGCTGCTCGCCGTTGGCGCGTGCGGCTCCCTCACGGATTCGCCGGCGCCGGCGATCCTCGAGGCGGAGCTGAGCGAGTCGGGCCCACTGGTCCGCACGCTCAGGCTGAGGCTCGAGCAGCCCGCGCCGGTGACCGTGATATACGGGACGAATGAGGGTAAAGATCTTCGCGTTCATTCCCCGGCTGCCTCGACGCACAGCATCCTGCTGGCGAGACTCCGGGCGGGCCGCACCTACGAGTACCGGGTGGCCGGCACGGCTTTGCTGGGGACCTTCCAGACCGAGAGCCTGCCCGCCGACCTGGCGCAGATCGGCTTCAAGCCGTGGGGCAGGCCCAGCGTGCCGCTCGTTCTCCTTCATCTGTTCAACGAGCAGGGGTTCCGCGGCTACGTGGCGGTGGACGCGGAGGGCGAGGTTGTGTGGTACTGGCGCACGCGCCACCTGCTGTCCAGCCATGAGCACTTGCGGCGATGGGCAGGGCGCTTTACCTTGCACCGGCTGGCGGGGGGAGGCCGCTCGCGCTCCGCGCCCATGCAACAGTCACGCAACCCAACTCGACCGCCCAACACGAACAACCCAGCCAGCTGAGCGTTGACCCCTTTTCCCGGGCAACGCCAGGCCCAGGGCCGGCATTTATCTTTGCGCCTGCCCCCCGCGCGGCTTGCCAGGCCGGCACGACGTTTTGTCTGCCTGGCCGGGTTGCTGGGCGTCGCCATCTTCGCCTGCATTGACAATCCGGACCCGCTGGGTCCGGACCGCCCGGCGGGCCCCGTTGCGCTGAAGTTCTCCGCCCGCTACGTCGGCGTTGCCGACCCGGAGGACCCGCCCATCAATCACATCCGGATCCGCGCCGTGGAAGAGGGGAGCGCCCGGGAGCTGCGCCTGATTTCCCAGGACCTGGACCCGGCCGCGACCGAATGGCAGCAGGAAATCAAATTCGACTTGCCGGGCGGCCGCGGGATCGCCATCCTGGTCTCGGTCGAACTGCTGCACAAGGACCCGGCTCTGGGCGAGAGCGGAGAGTGGAGCGCGCTCTCCAACCAGATCCGGATGTTCCCGGGGGACGTGAAGGAGATCGAGCTAATCTTCTACCGCGGCCCGCTCGCCAACCTCACCATCACTCGCCTGCGCATCAACCGCCCCATCCCGATCATCACCGAGGGGGACACGCTGCCTCTGTCGGCCACGGTGGAAGGGGCCAGCGGCAGGCCGCGCCTTTTCTGGAGGAGTCTGGACACGGCGACCGCCACCGTGAGCCGCAACACGGGCGCGGTCACGGCCAAGCTGCCGGGCTCCGCGCGCGTGGTCGTGGCCGCCGGCCCGAGGGCCGACACGGCCGTGGTGCAGGTCCGGCAGAAGATCGTGCGCATCGCGGTGAGTCCGGACACGGGGCGCGCGTCCAGCCTGGGCCAGGAGGTCACGTTCACGGCCAGGGCGTTTGATCCGCGCGGCGCCGAAGTAGGCGACGTCGCCTTCACCTGGGCCGCACCCGATTCTGCGGTCGCCGCCTCCACGGGCGGCGGGCGCTTCGTGGCGCGGGGCAATGGCCGGGCGCAAGTCCAGGCCACGGTGGACCGGGAGCCCGGCGTGGTCGGCCGCAGCCTTCTGCTCGTCGAGCAGCGGCTGGCCCGGATCGAGGTCTCGCCCGCCACCCACACCTTTACGGCGCTGGGGCAGACACAGCAGATGACGGCTACGGCTCGCGACGCGCTGGGCTCGGCCATCCCCGGCAAGTCCTTTGCCTGGAGCAGCTCCGACCCCGGCGTGGTCGACGTCAGCACGGCAGGACTGGCCACAGCGGCGGCCCAGGGCACGGCCACGATCCAGGCGAGCAGCGAAGGGCTGACGGGCGCAGCCAGCCTCGCGGTCGAGCAACGGCCGGCCAGCCTTGCCGTCGCTCCGGCCGCGCTCAGCTTCAGCTCGCTGGGGGCGACGTCGCAGCTCACGGCCACCGTGCGGGACGCGAACGGCCACGTCGCTCCGGGCGCCGCCGTGAGCTGGTCGAGTGCCAACCCGGCGATTGCCACAGTGTCCGCCACCGGGCTGGTGACGGCGGTCGCCAACGGCGCCACCGCCGTCACGGCGTCCAGTGGCAGCGCCTCGGCCAGCGCGTCCATCACCGTAGCGCAAGCCGCCAGCCGGCTGGAGAAGGCCAGCGGCGACAGCCAGTCCGCGACCGTGGGGACGACGCTCGGCGCCGAGCCGACGGTGCGGGTAACCGACACCAACGGCTACGCCGTGGCGGGCGTGAGCGTGAGCTGGGCCGTGGCCTCGGGCGGCGGCAGCGTGGCGTCGGCCACTAGCCAGACCGACGCCAGCGGCCTGGCCAGCACGGGGTGGGTGCTGGGCACGGCCGCGGGGGCGCAGACGCTCACCGCCTCCGTCCAGGGAGTGGGCAGCGTCACCTTCAGCGCTACAGCGCTGGCGGGCGCGGCCGCCACCGTCGAGAAGGTGGCAGGCGACGGCCAGACGGCCATCGTGGCGACCGCCGTGGCCGTCGCCCCGAAGGTCCGGGTCCTGGACAGCAACGGCAACCCCGTCACCGGCGCCACGGTGACGTTCGCAGTGGCCAGCGGCGGCGGCAGTGTGACAGGCGCCACGCAGGCCACGGGGAATGATGGTACCGCTGCGGTTGGAAGCTGGACGCTGGGCACCACCGTCGGGACCAACACGCTGATCGCGTCCGCGAGCGGCGCCAGCAGTGTAACCTTCAGTGCCACGGGCACGCCCGGCGCCGCCTCGGCGGCTACCTCCACGGTCGGCGTCAACCCCAGCACCATCGGGGCCGATGGTACGAGCACGGCCACCATCACCGTCCAGCTCAAGGACGCTTATGGCAACAACCTGACCTCGAGCGGCGGGACGGTGACCGTCGCCTCGACGCTGGGGACGGTTTCCGCGGTGACGGACAACGGCAACGGCAGCTACACCGCCACCCTGACGGCCGGCACCACCGGCGGCACAGCGCGAGTGACGGCCGGGCTGGACGGCGCGAACCTGGCCTCCGAGGCCACCGTCACCTTCACTCCGGCCACCACCACGCGCCTCGTGGTCAGCGGGCCGGGCAGCGTGAGCGCCGGCTGGAGCGCAACGGTCACGATCACGGCCGCCGATCCCGGCGGGAACGCGGTCACGAGCTACGCCGGCACGAAATCGATCACCTTCAGCGGCGCCTCCTCGGCGGGCAGCTACACCCCCGCTGCCGAGACCAGCACCGGGACGCCCGTGAGCTTCGGGAACCCGACGTCGCTGGTCTTCACCAACGGAGTGGCCACCACGCGGCTGTGGCTCTACAAGGCCGAGACCGCCGTGATCGCCGCGACCGATGGCACACTCTCCGCCACCGGCTCCGACCGGCTGACCATCACCGTGCTGCCTGCAAACCTGGCCAGCTTCTCCCTCACGCTGAACGCCTCCCAAACCAATGGCGTCAGCTTCACGGGAACCAATACGCTGACGGCGCTGGACGGCTACGGCAACACCGTGACCACGTTCGACGCCGCGGTCGAGATCGTCACCATCACCACTTCACTGAGCGGCACGGTGAGCGGCCTGGGCTCCGCCGGCAACGCCGTCCTGAACCGGTCGTCCGACTTCAGCAGCGGGGTGGCCGACCTGACCGGCAAGCTCACGTACACCGGTAACGTAGGCACCGGCACGTTCACCGCTACGACGGCCAACGGTCAATTCGGCGCCTCGGGGAACGTCACGGTCCAGGCGGGCGCGGCCAACCGCGTTACCCTGAGCGGCCCTGCCTCCGTGACCGCCGGCTCCGTGAGCAGCGCGCTCACGCTCACCGCCAAGGACGTCAGCCACAACGTGTCCACGGTGAGCCAGACCACAGTCTTCAACCTGAGCACCAGCTCGACCGGCAGCGCCGCCTTTTACTCCGACGCCGGCGGAACGGTGGCCATCACGCAGGTGACCATTGCCGCCGGCAGCTCGAGCGCGACCTTCTACTACAAGGACCTGCTGGCCGGTTCGGCGACCCTCACGGCCTCCTTAGCCAGCGGCATGTCGATCGGCAACGCGAGCTACCAGCTCACGGTGAATCCCGGCTCGGCTACGCAGGTGACGCTGCGCGGCCCGACCTCGGTGACCGCGGGCTCGGTCACCACTGCGCTGACCATCACGGCAAAGGATGCCAGCGGCAACCCGGGCGCGGTGACCTCCGCGACCACCTTCAACCTGAGCTCGAACTCGACCGGCACGACCACGTTCTACTCGGATGGCGCGGGAACCACGGCGATCTCGCAGGCAACCATGGCAGCGGGCGACTCGACCGCGACCCTCTACTACAAGGACCTGAAGGCGGGCACGCCCACTGTCACGGTGACGCGGGTGAGCGGGATGTCCGTTGGCAGTGCCACGGTTCAGTTCACGGTGAGCGCTGGCTCCTTCACCAAGTTGCAGATCCTGCTGCCGGGCGAGACCGCCGCGGCGGGCACGTCGACGGGCAAGACCGGAAGTCCCAGCAGCATCATCGCAGGAACGGCCATGACCGCCACCGTCAACGCGGTGGACGCGAACTGGAACCTGGTGAACACCGTGACCGACGTGGTCGCCATCACCTCCAGCGACGGCGCCGCCACTCTGCCGGCCAGCGCGAATCTCGTGGCGGGCACTAAGAACTTCTCGGTCACGCTCCAGACCGCCGGCTCCCAATCGGTCACGGCCAGCGACGTCACGGAC
>JACQVE010000045.1 GCA_016209965.1 Gemmatimonadota bacterium
CGCAGCCGATAGCGTCCCGCCTCGAGCGCGGGGCGCAGCATCCGCACCTCCCCCGGATCGAGCCGCTGCTGCACCACGATGTGCGGAGTAACCTGCGGGCCGCCCACGCAGAACGCGTACGCGACCACGGGCCGGACGGCGGGATTGGGGCGGAACGTGAGCTCGACCGACTGCTCGAAGTTCGCGGCAAAATCGACGTTGCAGGCGGTGCAATGGCAATCGCACTCGAGGTCCCCCAGCGTGCCCGCCGTCTGTTGGGCGCCGCGGCAATGGGGGCAGATCAGGTCCCACTGCAGGTCCAGCAGCCCGATGCGCGAGGCATGCAGGCACAGCTCGAGTAATGCCCGGCGCGGCGCGCGCCAGGCGTCGGCCAGCGCGTACGGCCGCAGCCTTGCCAGCACGACGTCATCGCCGCACTCGACGAGGTCGACCAGACGCGCCACCAGTTCGGGCTGATCCGTCCGCTCGATCAGCTTGGCTCGCAACGACGCCAGGCGCTCCCGCCCGCCCGGCGCGAGGCGCGCCCGGGCCGCCGGCGGGAGCTGCAGGCCCGCCCGCTCCTGCGCGGCGGCCAGCTCCGCGTAGCGGTAGAACACGGCGCGGAACCGGCGCGCGCTGAGCACGCCGATCTGGAGGGGGATCGCGAGGAGGCCCAGCGCCGTGCGCGCTTTCGCCCGCACCTCATAGCGCAGCCGGGTCGCGGCATCGCCTTCCGCTGCCAGCTCCACCCGCACCGAGACCTCTGCGACCGGGCCCCGCAGGTAGCGCCGCACCACGGCGAATCGCTGGGGCCGGATCCACTCGAACGGCTCCTCTTCCCACTCGAGCCCCAGGCCCAGCCGGGCGGCCCTGAGCCGCCGCCGGCCGCTCGCCGCTGCCGCACGCGGCGCCTCCGCCACCGCCAGCGTCGGCATCCCCGTATCGCGGTTGAAGCGGTTGGTATCGGAAACGAGCGGCCAGAGCGCCTCCCGGCTGGCCGGCAACACCCACTCCCAACCGTAGTCGAACTCAGGGATCAGCCGCATGCGGCGCGAGACGGAGGGACCGATCGCTCGACTCAGAAGCGCCACGCAACGCCTACCACCGGAACGACGGGCAGCGACGCGACCGCCCGGGGTTCCGTATCCCTCCACGCGTCGTAGCGGTAGAAGAGGGCGTCGCGCCGGTCCAGTGCGTTCAGCACCTTGAAATAGGGCGTGACCTCGAAGGCAAAGCCGTGCAGGTGGGGTGTCCAGGTGTGCTTGATCTCGGCATCCAGCCGCAGGTACGGCTCCTCGGGCGCCTGGGCCAGCTTGGGCGGCACCGGATCGTCATCTCCACCATCGGCCGCCGGCCGCGGGAACGTGCTGGGCGAGGCGGAGGTGATATCGGCGTCGGGGATCGCCGTATACGGCAGCCCGGCGCCGTAGCCGACGCGGAGCTGGAAGCCCCCATTCGTTCCCAGCGGGCCGGCCAGTCCGGCGTTCAAGAGGTGGCGCCCGGCAAAGAGGCGGGTGACGTTGCGCTGTCCCTCGAGCGACCAGATCCAGGCCAGCGAATACCCTAGCCAGCCCGTGACCCGGCCGGTGCTGCGTCGGGCCCACAGGTCAATGCCCGAGGCCTGGCCGCGGCTGGTCTCTTCGGCAGGCAGTCCGTCAAACGTCTTGAAGAAGCCCTCGATACCCAGCCGCACCCCCTCGCCCAGATCCTGGCGCAGCGCCACCACTACGTGGGATGCTCGTGCCACGGCCAATGGCGGGGGCGGCGGTCCAGCCTGCTCTCCATTGGCCGCACGATCCGGCTCGGCGACCAGGGCGGGTGCGGGCGCCCGCACGAACTGACGGTACCGCCCCGCCGCCAGGGTCAATGCGGCGCGCTCGCCCAGCAGCCAGGTGGCCGAGACGCGCGGCGCGAGACGCGGCTCCGGCTGCAGCGAGAAGAAGTCGGCGCGCAGTCCGCCCCGCACCCGGAGGAAGGGCAGCGCCTGCCAGGCGGCGTCCGCGTACGCCCCCGCGACGTCGCCCTCGCGTTCCACTTCCAGGAGCAGCGAGTCGCGCCCGGCCGAGCGCGGCCAGGCCCGATACTGCAGCCAGAGGTGATCATAGGAGAGCCCGTAGTCGAGCGTGGTCGCGCCCGCCGGGTGCGAGAAGTCTGCAATCATGCGCAGGCGCCGAGCCGAGCCGTCCGCCCAGAGCGGCCGGCCTCCGCCAATCGGCAGCCGCGCATAAAAGCTGCCGAAAGAGGCGATGAACTCAGCGTCCGTGCCGGCGATGACGTCATGGTAGCGAAGGGACGCCGCCGCATTGCCCCAGCCGGCAGCGCCGGCGCCGCCGCCGGGGTCCTCGAGCTCGACCGACTCCCGGTTCGAGAAGCCGGTGAACGCCAGCGTGCCCCAGGCGCCGGTCTCGAGGTCCAGCCGCGCGAGACCGTCGGCGTAGCGGTAGGGGAACGGGTCATCGGTGAACACGGGCGCGCCCAGCGCGTGTACCGCCCGTCCCGCGACGAGGTAGCCGGCACGGCCGGCCAGAGGCCCCTCCATGGTGCCGCGCACGCCCAGCAGGTCGAGGGCGCCGGCCAGCCGCGTGCCGTCCCGCCGGGCGGCGCGGGTCTCGAGGTCCAGCACGTAAGAGAGCCCGCCGTCGTAGCGAGCGGGTGCGCCGCCCAGGTACAGGTTAGCCGCGCGCAGCACCTCGGGCTCGAAGGCATCGATCAATCCGCCCAGGTGGAAGGGCGCGTAGACGGGCGCGCCGTCCAGCAGGACGAGCTTCAGGTCGGCGGCGTCGCCGCGCACGTAGAGCACGTCAGACGGATCGGCTGGTTCACGGCCTGGCACGCCTCGCGCCGCATCGGCCAGCCCCAGCTCCGCCATGCCCGGTGTGGCTTCGAGCGCGCGGACCGCCGCCGCTGCCAGCCCGGGCGCCCGCGCGGCCTGCAGGTCGGAACGCGCGTCCAGCGCCGCCTCGGCCGCGGTCTTCACGCCGGGCAGTCGTACGGGCCGCAGCTCCAGCACCAGGTCCAGCACCACCTCGCCGCCGGCCGGGACCAGTACCTCGACCTCGAGTGGAGCATGATCAATGTGACTGGCGCGGAGCAGCCTGGGGCCCGCGCTAACCCGGATCACATAGTTCCCGGCGGCGTCCGTCACCGTGACCAGCCGCTTGTTTTCTGCGATCACTTCCACAATGGCGAAAGGCAGCCCATTGCGCGTCGTCTCGCTGCGCACCTGCCCCCGCACCAGGCCCGTCTCCGGATCAGGCGCCGGAGCCGACAGGATCAGGGTTGCGAGGAAGAGAGTGGAGAGCATAAGCGCAGGCGGCGACCGGGTTCGAGTGCGATCCTTCGCTTCGCTCAACCTGAGACGTGGCTGGCTGCGGATGGCGGGCGCACGGCCCGGACAATCACTGCAGGATTAGGATAACAGTCTCTGCTTCGAGATGACAGTCCCCCTTCAGAACTGGACGCGGAACACCATCTCGGCACTGGTCGTGTCCGCCAGTGGCGCGAGCAGGCGCAGCGTATCGCCATCCTTGATGACGTAAGGCTTGCCGTTCACCTCGACTCGCGCATCGCGGGCCGAGCGCGGCAGCTCGACGCGGACCTCGCCCGCACCGCCGCCCACCATTTCGATGCGGCCCGGGGCGGTGCGGAACCTGGCGGACGCGGCGCCGCCTGTGGCGTGCAGCACGGCCCGTTCGCCATCCACCAGCCGGACGCGCACCTGGCAGTCGGGCGCGGGTGCCTCGAGTACAATGCGGACGCGGCCGTCCACGGGCATGATGGCGAGCCCGGCCGGTGCGGGCACAACGGCCGTCGGCGCGGAGGCGGGGGCGGAGGGTGCCGGCCGCGAAGTGAACGTTCGCAGCGTGCGCTCCCACAGCGTCTCGACCCAGCCACGCACAGGCGAGCCCGGCAGCGCCGCGGAGACGAGCCCGCCGAACACGAGGACCAGGACAGCGGCGCGGAGCAGCAACCGCCGCGCAAGAGCCGCCCTGCGCCCACGGTCCGCCCGCGCGCTTTCGGAAAACGAGTGGTAGGCCGCGGCCACGCTGGGCGCGCGATCCAGGAGCTGCACGGCCGAAGCCAGCTCGCCGGCCGCGGCGCGCAGCTCGGCCGCCCACCCCGCACACTCGGGGCAATGCTCCAGATGGCGCGCCGCCGCGGCAGACTCGTCCGCGCTCAGCTCCCCGTCCAGCAGCGCCTGAAGCGTTCCCTCATCCAGGTGGCGCATGGCCATCCCCTTGGGCGCGATAGGCCTCCGAAAACCGCCGCACTGCGCGGGCAAGGAGCGTACCCACCGAGCTGGAAGCTACTCCCACCGCCCGCGCAATATCCCCGTACTTGAAGCCTTCCTCTCGCATCAGCAGGATCTCGCGGTCCCGCGCCGGCAACTGCAGCAACGCCGAGCGCACAGCCCGGATCTCTTCATCCCGCTCCATGGTCTCGTCCGGCCGCAGCGCCGGGACCGGCCCCACCCGCACCGCCTCGAGCAGCCGCTGCCGCCTCACCGTCTTTCGGACGCCGTCCCGCACCAGATTGGTTGCCACCGTGAAGAGCCACGGCTTGGCTTCATCTTCCGGCAGCGGCTGGCGCAGCAGGCGCAGAAATGCCTCCTGCGCCAGATCGGCCGCCACATCTTCGTCGCCGGTCAACCGATGGAGGTAGCGGAACAGCGACGGGTAGACCCGGCGGAAGAACGGTTCGAACTCCACGTCGCTCCGGACCCAGAGGCGCCTACCGAGAGAACGCGCGGGCACAGGACCTTGTGACAAGAACCGGCTCCCCCTGGAGTGTCGTCGTAGCCGGGAACAGTGGCCGCGGAGCGCAGGGCGCGTACTCAGGAAAGTCCCTGCAGCAGACGCCTGTACCACTGCCGGCCGGCAGCATGCGGTGCCAGCCACCAGGCCATACACCGGAGCCGCACGGTTTGTTTGCCGCCGCACCGGCGCTGCGCACGCACAGCCGCATGCGCTTGCGCGTCGGGGTGAGCGCCGCAGCGCCCCGTCCGCCGGTCCCCCCATCGGGCGGCGGGGTCCGGCGCGGCCCCCGGCCGCCGCGCCGGATGAACTCGCCCGCTGCCCGGCTACTCGACTCCGCTCGTGCCGGCCGGTGCGCGGCTGACGAGGCGCCGGAGGCCGCGCAGCCGGCTTAGCAGTCCCGGCCCGTGCAGCAGCTCGACGAGGGCGAGGGCGCGAGTGCGGCCCCAGCGCCGGAGCGGGTAGCTGGGGAGCTCGAATTTCCAACCGATCCGGCTCACGAGCACGGCGCGAGTGCGGCTCATCTCGCGCAACCCCTCGTCGCCGTAGACGCGGCCGTAGCCGCTCTCACCCGTGCCGCCAAAAGGCAGGCCGGGCACCCCGGCATTGATGAGGGCGTCGTTCACGCAGGTCATGCCGGCGCGCAGCTTGGAGACCAGCCCCATTGCTTGCCCGGTCGGCCCGAAGATACTCGAGCCCAACCCGAACGCGCAGTCATTGGCCAGCCGCAGCGCCTGTTCCGCATCGCGCACCCTCATGACGGGCAGCAGGGGGCCGAAGGTCTCCTCCCGCATGACGTCCATGGAGTGATCTACGTCTGCCAGCACGGTAGGGGCGAAGAACCGGCCGGGCCCTGGCAGGCGGTGTCCGCCGGCCAGCAGGCGCGCGCCACGGCTGACGGCGTCGGCGATGTGGCGGTCCAGCCGCTCGAGCTGCGCCTCCGTGGTCAGGGCGCCGACGTCGCTGGCCGGATCTGACGCCGGCCCGACCACGAGCCCCGCCACCTCGCGCAGCACCCGCTCGAGGAACTTGTGGTACGCCGACTCCTCGACGTATACCCGTTCCACCGAAGTGCAGATCTGCCCCGCGTTCCAGAAAGCGCCCGCCACCGCCGCGCGCGCGGCACGGTCGAGATCGGCGCCGGCCAGGACCAGCATGGGATCCTTGCCGCCCAGCTCGAGCGTCACGGGGATGAGGCGCTCGGCCGCCATACGGGCTACTGCCCGGCCAGTGGCAACGCTGCCCGTGAAGGACAGCTTGTCCACGCCCGCCTCGATCAACGCCGCGCCCGTCGAACCATCGCCGGTCGCCACCAGGAGTAGATCTGGCGGCCAGCCGGCTTCCTGAGCCAGTTCCTCCATGAGCAGGGCGGAAAGCGGCGCAGCTTCCGAAGGCTTGAGCACCACCGCGTTGCCCGCCGCGAGCGCCGCCAGCGCGGCGCGCATGGTATTGAGGACGGGGAAATTCCAGGGGCCAATGACACCGACGACGCCGTAGGGCTCGCGCACCTCGTAGCAGCGTTTGTTCACCAGCCAGCCTGCCGGAATGCGGCGGCGGCGCAGCACGGCGGGCGCGCGGCGGGCGTACCAGCGTGCCAGGTCGCATGTCGTCAGCACATCGCTGAGCAGCGCTTCCGCGGGCAACTTGCCGGTTTCGCGGCAGCTCAGGTCGGCCACTTCCTCGGCCCGCAGGGCCAGGTGGTCCCGCAGCCGCAGCAGCAGCCTGCCGCGCGCGCGCGGCGAAAGGGCCGCCCAGGCCGGCTGCGCGGCGCGCGCGCGCTCGACCAGCACGCGCACCGCGGCGGCGTCCAGCATAGGGACGGAACCGACCACCTCCCCGGTGGCGGGAGCAGTCACCAAGAGCCTGCGCGGTTCGGGAGGGGACGCGGTCCTGGGATTCACGGCGGCTTCCTTAGCACGCCTGCACTGTCTCAACGTCGGCGGCCGGATCGGCACCCTGCTTCCGACTGGAAATCAGGAAAAAAGCCGGACCGGCCTGACACGTCAAGAGCCGCGGGGGAGAGCCGGCGAGGCCCGACGGGGCAGCGGTCAAAGGCTCCTAAGATGCGGGCGCGTCCGTCGGCCGCGCAAGCAAGCGCTGAGCTGCCAGCGTGAGCTGCCAGCCGCAGGGAATGCCGCGGGACGCTGGCGCGAGGGGCGTCGGCTAACTA
>JACQVE010000046.1 GCA_016209965.1 Gemmatimonadota bacterium
CTTCATGGCCATGCGCCTGCTCGACCTCAACGCCAACATCATGAGCCTGGGCGGGATCGCGATCGCGATCGGCGCCATGATCGATGCCGCGATCGTGATGGTGGAGAACCTGCACAAGCACCTGGAACGCAGCGTTGCAGCCACGCCGGGACACGGAGACGCGGCGAATCCGGCCGAGGCGAGGCTGGCCGCACCGCCGCCTTGGCGCCTCGCCGCGGCCGATCGCTGGCGGCTGGTCGTGGAATCGTCAAAAGAAGTGGGGCCCGCCCTCTTCACCTCGCTCCTCATCATCACGCTCTCCTTCGTGCCCGTCTTCGCGCTGGAGGCGCAGGAGGGGCGGCTCTTCCAGCCGCTGGCCTGGACCAAGACGCTCGCCATGGCGGCGGCCTCGATCCTGTCGATCACGCTGGTACCGGTGGCCATGGGGCTCTTCATTCGCGGCGGCGTGAAGCCCGAGGCGGCCAACCCGGTCAACCGCTTCCTGATCCGGACCTACCGGCCCGTCATTCAATTCGTGCTCCGCCACCGCTGGAAGACGATAGGCACGGCGGCCGCGATCCTGCTGTTCACGACCCTCCCCTGGTCACGCCTGGGCAGCGAGTTCATGCCCCCGCTGAACGAGGGGAGCATCATGGACATGCCTTCGCTCTTCCCGGGCGTGGGCACTGCGCAGGCCAAGCAGATCGTGCAGCAGCGGGATGCCGCCATGGCCAGCATCCCGGAGGTCGAGATGGTGCTGGGCAAGATCGGACGCGCCGAGACGGCCACGGATATGGCGCCCATGTCCATGATCGAGAGCATCGCGATCCTGAAGGATCCGGAGGCGTGGCGGGAGGGCGTCACCTTCGACTCGATCCAGTCGGAGCTGAACCGGAGCGTGAAGACGCCGGGCGTGGGCAACATGTGGTCCATGCCCATCAAGAATCGGCTGGACATGCTCGCGACCGGGATCAAGACGCCGGTCGGCATCAAGATCTTCGGGCCCGATCTCGAGGAGCTCGATCGGATCGGGAAGCAGATCGAGGGACTGCTGCCGATGGTGAGGGGGACGAATACGGTCTTCTCCGAGCGCACGGTCGGCGGCCGGTACCTCGAGATCAACGTGGACCGCGATGCTGCCGCCCGGCACGGCATGACCGTGGATGATATCCAGACGGCCGTCATGGCGGCCGTGGGCGGGATGCCCGCCGGAGAGGTGATCGAGGGGAGAGAGCGCTATAGCGTACTCGTGCGCTATCCCCGCGAGCTGCGTGACAGCCCGGAAAAGGTCGCCAATACGCTGGTCGCGACCCCGTCGGGCGCGCAGGTCGAGCTCGGCCAGCTCGCGCAGCTCCGGATCGTCAGGGGCGCGCCCCTGATCAAGTCCGAGGACGCCTACCTGAGCAACATCGTCTACGTCGACGTGCGCGGCCGCGACATCGGGGGTTACGTCAATGAGGCCAGGGCGCTGCTGGACCAGCGGCTCGAACGGCCGGCCGGCTACCGGCTGGTCTGGTCCGGGCAGTTCGAGGCCATGCAGCGTGCCGGGCGCAAGCTGCGCGTGGTCGTGCCGATTACGCTCGCCATCATCTTCCTGCTGCTCTACTCCAACTTCGGGAGCGTGACCGAGAGCGCGATCGTGATGCTCTCGCTACCCTTCGCGCTGGTGGGCGGCATCTGGCTCATGTGGCTCATGGGGCACAACACGAGCGTGGCCACCGCGATCGGCTTCATCGCGCTCGCGGGCGTGGCCGCCGAAACCGGCGTGGTCATGCTCATCTACCTGGATCAGGCGTACCACGACCGGCGGCGGCGCGGCCTGCTCGCGCGCCGGGCCGACCTCGATGCGGCGGTCCAGCACGGCGCCGTCGAACGCGTGCGCCCCAAGATGATGACGGTCACCGCGATCATGGGCGGGCTGCTGCCGATCCTCTGGAGCCACGGCGCGGGCGCCGACGTGATGAAGCGGATCGCCGCTCCTATGGTGGGCGGCATGGTCTCCAGCACGCTGCTCACCCTGATCGTGATTCCCGCGATCTATTCGCTCTGGAAGGAATGGGAGATGCGTCGCGAGCGACGAGCGGCCCGGGACCGGACGGCGGCGCTCGAGGGCGAACCCGCAGTTGTCACAGCCGCCGGCACCCCCGCCTGATGAGGACGCCGGCAACCAGTCCTGCCCGCGACCGGAGGCCGTGAGCGGACACCGGCTTCTCGTCCAGAGACGAGTGCGCAGCACCCCTTCACTCCACGGAGGCGCAACATGAGTGCAATGTTTCGCGGTCCCGCGCTCGCCCTGCCCCTGGCCCTCGCCCTCGAGCTCGGCGCGTGTCGCGAGCAGCAAGAGGCCGCCCCTGAGGCCCAGACTGCGGCCGAGCAGCCGGAAGCACCGGCCGGCGGCATGCCGGGGATGCCCGGAATGCAGGCCGGCGGGATGATGGGGCAGATGCAGACTCACATGCAGATGATGCGCGGCCTGAGCGCGGACAGCATGAAGGCCATGCTCCCGACGCACCGGCAGATGGTCGCCAACATGATCTCGCAGATGAACCGCGATATGCGGGACATGAACATGGCGGCGGACGCGCAGTGGAACGCCACGGTCGACTCGCTCCGCCAGGACCTGACGCGCATGCCCGAGATGGGCGCACAGGAGCTACACGCCTTCATGCCCCCGCACGGCGCGCGCGTGATGCGGCTCCTCGAGATGCACCGCTCCATGATGGCGGGCATGAACATGTAGCCGCCATTGACAAGGACGGCGGCCGCCTGTACCGGAAGAACAGGCCGTGGGGACGGATCTGGCCTGGTGGCCGGTGCGCTCTTCAAAAGCGTCGGGCCGAGCTAAAACCTCGGCTGGTGAGTTCGATTCTCACACGTCCCCGCCACGCCGGCCCCCGGCGCCCCAGCGGCGTCCGGGGGAGTCCCCCTGAAAAAGCGCTGAAGTTCCCGCAGTCTGGCCGATCCCCTTCTCACCGCCCGCCCGATTGGAGTGCCAGCGGCCTCAGCCCCGGGCGGCATGCCTTTCCTCCCGGTAGGCGTGGGCCGCGGCGGATCCGTGCGGGAAGAGCAACGCCACCAGCAGCCCGGCCGCGGTGAAGAGTTCGAGGGCAAAGAAGACGGCGTGGAGGCCGCTAGCCATGGCCGCTACCAGAGCCCGCAGCGCCACGGCGCCGCGTTCTGCACCGCCACCAGGTCCAGCCCCAGGCCTCGCCTCCCTCCAGGAGCACGATCAGCAGCAGGGTTATGGTGGCCGTGAGCGTCACCGTTCCCAGCAGGTCCAGGCGGTGCTCCCGCCGCACCGGCTGCTCGCGCAGGAAGAGCGGGAGCATGGCCGCCGAGGCCGCGCCGAGCCCCTGGATGGCCCGAAACGCCACTAACTGCCCCATCGACTGGGCGGCTCCGGAGAGGGCGGAACCCAGGATGGTGCAACGTGTCACCTTGTCGAGCGGGTTCGGGAACGCCGCGCGCCCGGCCAGGTTCCAGGAAGGCGGGAAACCAAAATGATGCCCGGGGCCGCCGCCGCGGTCAAGTCGCATGCGTGCGGGGTAGTGGGTCAGTTTAACTGACCCACTACCGCGTGCGGCATAGTCCCGGAGTGAGGGCCGGGCACTTTCCGCACCAGGTACGGTATCACGCCAATCCCATTGTTGCCCAGAAACTGGCCTAGACCCGCTGAAGGGGTGATGACTGCGCCGCTGCAGGTGATTCTCAATCCCGTGTCCGGCGGAGGGGCGGGTCGGCGCTTGCGCGCCGAGCTGGAGCGGGAACTGAGCGCGCGCGCACTGGAATACACCGTCATTGAGACGAGCCATCGCAGGCACGCCCAGGAGCTGGCGCGTACGGCGGCCCTGCAGGGCGCGCCGGCCGTAGTAGCGGCCGGAGGCGATGGCACGGTGCACGAAGTCGCCAACGGTCTCCTGGACGGCCGTGCCAGGGGCGAGTCGGCGACGCCGGCGCTCGCCGTGATCCCCCTGGGGACCGGGAACGATTTTGCCAAACTCATACCGGGCGTGCTGCAGCGGGGCGCGCCCTACGACATGATTGCGGCCGGACACACCAGGGTGTTCGATGTTGGGCGCGCCGAATGGCCGGGCGGCAGCGAGTTCTTCATCAACGGCATGGGTACGGGCGTGGACGTCGAGGTGGTGCGGCAGGTCGAACGTATGCCGCACCTGCCGGGTATGGTACGCTATCTGGTCGGCCTGCTGCGGGCTGTCCTGGGGTTCCGCGCCATACCACTGCGGATTCGGTTGGACGAGGAGTGGATCGAGCAAAGGCTCATGATGATTGCCCTCGGCAATGGCCCCTGCATCGGTGGCGGGTTCTACGTCTGCCCGGCCGCTGTGCCGGATGACGGCCTGCTGGACGTGTGCCTGGTCCGGGAGCTCCGGTACGGGGAGATCGCCCGCGTTGTCCCGCGCGTGATGCGCGGAACCCATGGCGACCTGCCGCAGGTGACCATGCGCCGCGCGCGCAGCATCGAGCTCCACGCCCGCGACCAGCAGCCACTCTTCTTTCAGCTCGATGGCGAGCTGCGTGAGCCGCCCGGCGCCCGGTGGCTTCGCGTCCAGGTGGAACCCGGGGCGCTGCGCGTCGTATCGCCGGCCGGAGCCGGCGGCCGGTCGTGACCCGCCCGCACTCGATTTCGCCCTTCTCCCGCTCCGCCGGGATGCTGGTCGCGCTGCTCCTCCTCTCGGCCCCGCTCCAGGCGCAGACGCCGCCCGCCGGTGGGACACGCGCTTCCGCTCCAGCAAGTAGCGACACGGGCCTCGCCACTCGAAAGACGGGAGCTCCTTCTCCCCGCGGCGCCTTCCTGCGCTCTCTCCTTGTGCCCGGCTGGGGACAGGCCAGCTTTGGCGCCTACGGCCGGGGGGCCGCCTTTTTCGCCGCCCAGAGCGGGAGCTGGTTCCTGCTGCTCAAGACGGTGGCCAAGCTGGGCGAGGCTCAGGAGCTGGAGCAGCGGCGGCGGGCGGCGGCACGGGATTCGCTGCTCGCGGATGCCGTGGGAGACTCGGCCAAGACCGAGCGGCGAAGCCAGGAGGAGGCGCTCGCCGCCGAGATCGATAGCGCGGCGTCCGTCCAGGAGATTGCCAGGCTGGTGCGGGCACGGAAGCAGCAGCGGGAAGACTGGATCGCCTGGACCGTGTTCTGGACGCTGGCCGCTGCGGTGGACGCCTTTGTCAACGCGCACCTGGCCGATTTCCCGGCTGACGTCATTGCCGAGCCGCGCGGCCGGGGCGGCGTGAGCCTGGGGATTCGCATCCCGGCAGGAGTCGGGCCATGAGCGACCTCGCGTCCCGGCCGATTGGGGTGTTCGACTCCGGGATCGGCGGCCTGACCGTCGTGCGCGAGTTGTTCGCCCAGCTTCCGGGGGAGTCCGTTCTCTATTTCGGCGATACCGCGCGCGTGCCCTACGGCCCGAAATCCGCCGAGACAGTTCAACGCTACGCGCGGGAGTCCACCGCCTTTCTGCTGCAACGCGGCGTGAAGATGGTGGTAATCGCCTGCAACACGGCCACGGCACACGCCGGCGACCTGCTGGCCGCCGAGCTGCCCGTGCCGGTGGTGGGCGTCATCGAGCCGGGTGCGCGTGCGGCCGCTAGGGAGACACGCACCAGGCGCATCGGCGTCGTGGGCACGGCAGGCACAGTGGCATCCGGCGCCTACCAGGCCGCCGTCCACAGGCTCCTGCCCGACGCTCAGGTCTTCGCTCAGCCCTGCCCGCTCTTCGTGCCGATCGTCGAGGAAGGGTGGGTCGAGCACGAGGCGGCGCGCCTCATTGCGCGCGACTACCTGAATCCGCTCCGCAGAACCGGCCTCGACGTCCTCATCCTGGGCTGCACGCACTACCCGCTGCTGCGCCCCCTTCTCGCCAGCATCCTGGGGCCATCCATTACCCTCGTGGACTCGGCGCGTGAGACGGCCGCCGAGGTGCGCCGGACCCTGGAAACCCGTGCGCTGCTGCGCCGGGAAGCCGCGCCGCCGCTCCACGCCTTTGTGGCCAGCGACTCGCCTGCCCGCTTCCGGGAAGTGGGCCGCCGCTTCCTCGGCGACCGCATCCGGCAGGTGGAGCAGGTGGACGTGGACGGGTACGGCCGGGCCGCCTGAGTCCGGCTCCACGGACCCGCGGCCCACCTTTTCCGTCCGCGGCAGCGGCTCTTATCTCTACGGCTGACAAAGCGGAACGCCCGGTCGAGGGGGATGGGCCGATTGGTCGTCAGCAGCCGCGAGGAGGTGCGCCGCCCCAATCGTGCACCTCCGGCCGGCCCTCCGCGCTCACCGTGATGTAGGAGCGGTGGCGCACCCAATCGCCGGGGTTTAGGTAGTAGCGGCCCGGCTGGACTTCCCGGAGCGCGGGAACATGGGCGTGCCCGCAGATTACCCAGCCGAGCTCCGGCTCCTGCCTTAGCCGGGCCACGGCCCAGTCTTCCAGGAAGCGCGCCCGACCGCGCAGTACGACATCGCTCTCCAGACGCCGCTCTGTGCTCGATACCGCCCGCGCCAGCCTGACGCCTAGCTCCGGATGCAAGGCGCGGAAAGCAGCCACGGCCAGCCGGCTGCGCATGACATTCTTGAGCAACCGGTAGGTCAGGTCCCCCCGTCCGACACCGTCCCCGTGCACCACCAGCGCCGGCCGCCCCGCCAAACGTGTTCGGAGCACGCGCTCGTGAAACGCGACCCCGACTTGCTCGCGCAGGAAGCGCCCGCCCCAGGCATCGTGGTTCCCCGCCAGCATGGTCACCGGGATCCCCGCCTCGACCAGCTCCGCCAGCGCCGCAAGCACGCGGAAATGAGTGCCCGGGATGACGCTGCCGTACTCGAACCAGAAGTCGAACAGGTCTCCGGCCACGAGCAGGCTCCGCCCGTGCGCCCGGACGTGGCGGAGGAACGCCAGGAACGCGTGCTCCGTGGCCCTAGGCACGGCCCCCAGGTGCACGTCGGATACCAGGAAATCCAGCTCCGCCATCGCGCGCCAAGCTAAAAGGGCATGCCACCCCTCACAAGACCGTTGACGGCGCGTGCTCCCGCACCTACTATGGGGCCGATCCTGACTCGCCCACGTACCTCGCGGAGGAGCTCCATGCCCCTGGATGCGCTCGGAATGGTCGAGACGAAGGGCCTGGTCGGCGCCATCGAGGCCGCCGACGCCATGGTGAAAGCGGCCAACGTCCGTCTGATCGGGAAGGAGAAGATCGGGGGAGGCTACGTCACGGTGATGGTCCGCGGGGATGTCGGTGCGGTGAAGGCGGCGACCGACGCGGGCGCGGCGGCGGCGGAGCGCGTGGGTGAGCTGGTTTCCGTGCACGTGATCCCGCGGCCCCATTCCGATGTGGAAATAATTCTGCCGCAGCGGCCGGAGGAGTAGCGGCACATGCCGGCAGGGGAGCGCCCGGAGCGCCGCCCGGAGCAGGCTCTGGGCATGGTCGAGACGCGCGGGCTCGTCGGCGCCATCGAGGCGGCCGACGCGGGTGTCAAGGCAGCGAAGGTGCAGCTCCTGGGCAGGGAGTACGCAGAGGCCGGTCTCGTCACGGTCTTTTTTGCGGGCGAGGTGGCAGGAGTGAAGGCAGCGGTAGATGCAGGAGCAGCGGCAGCCCAGCGCGTAGGCCAGCTGGTTTCGGTGCATGTGATCCCGCGGCCACACCCGGATACGGACCTGGCCAGGGAGCCGGAGCCACCTCCGCTGCCGGCGCAGCGGCCGCCGGACCGGCAGACTGGCGGCTGGGCCAGGGGTGTCGGAGTGGCCGCGCCGCCGACGCCGCGGGCAGCCGCCTCCCGACCCGATTCACTGCCGCCGCGCGCGGTGCTGGAATCGCTTCGCGTGGTCGAGCTGCGCCACCTGGCGCGTGAGCTGCCCGGCTTCCCCATCCAGGGCCGCGCCGTCTCGAGGGCAGACCGCGAAACGTTGCTGCGAGCTTTCGACGAGTACCGCAGCGGCTGATCGATCCTGCGGCAAGACCCGGAAATGACCCCGAACCTGGACCGCGACCTGGCCTCGATCCAGCAGGCGCGGCAGCTACTTCGCGCGGCCGCGGAGGCGGCCAAAGCCTGGGCGCAGTCCAGCCAGGAGGACGTGGATCGCGCCTGCGAGGCCATGGCCCGCTCGGCGTCCCAGGAATCGGAGCGTCTCGCCCGCTTGGCCCGGGACGAGACCGGCATGGGTCGCTACCAGGACAAGATTCTCAAGAACCGCTTCGGCTCCGAGGACGTATGGCGCGCGTACAAGCCTCTCCGCACCCGCGGCATCCTGCGCGAGTACGCGGAAGCACGCGTCAAGGAGCTGGCCGTGCCCATGGGCGTGGTGGCTGCGATCACGCCATCGACCAACCCGACCTCCACGGCCATGTACAAGGCGCTGATCTCCGTGAAGGCGGGCAACTCCATCGTCTTCTCACCCCACCCCCGCGCGACCGAATGCGTGGTCGAGACGGTGCGCGTCCTCATGGATGCGGCTGAGCGGGCGGGCGCGCCGCCCAACCTGATCAGCTCGATGTCCACCGTTACGCTCGAAGGGACGAACGAGCTGATGCGAAACGAGCTGACCGATGTCATCCTGGCCACCGGCGGCACGCCGCTGGTCCGGGCGGCTTACAGCGCCGGCAAGCCGGCCTTCGGCGTCGGCCCCGGCAACGTGCCCGCCGTCATCGAGCGTACCGCGGACGTGGACAAGGCGGTGGCCGATATCGTGGCGGGCAAGGCCTTCGACAACGGGTTGCTCTGCTCTGCTGAGAACTCGATCGTTTGCGATGCACCGGTAGCGCAGCGGGCGCTCGAGCTGCTCCCCCGCTACGGCGCGTACATCTGCACGGAGGAGGAAAAGAAGCGGCTCGAGCAGGTCCTGGCGCCGCGCGGCCGGCTCAATACCGCGCTGGCCGGGCAGGATGCATCAGAGATTGCGGCGCGTGCCGGGATCCAGGTGCCTCCGGAAACGCGCGTGCTGGTCGCGCGGCTAACGGAGGTGGGCCGCGAGGAGGAGCCACTCAGCATCGAGAAGCTGAGCCCGGTCCTGGGCTTCTACGTGGACGACGGCTGGCGCGCCTGCTGCCAGCGCGCGATCCGCATCCTGAAGCTGGGAGGCCTGGGACACAGCCTCGTGATCCACACCATGGATGAGGATGTGGTCGACGCATTCTTCCGTGAAAAGCCGGCATTCCGCATCCTGGTGAACACGGTGGCCGCCATGGGTGCCACGGGCTATACCACCGGCCTCGCGCCGGCCATGACCCTGGGCCCGGGCAGTGTGGGCGGCTCGATCACCGGGGATAATATCACGCCGCTGCACCTGATGAACGTGAAGCGGCTGGCGTACGAGGTCCGGAGCATGACCCGCCCCACTCCATCGCCCGCGCCGGGCCTGCACAGTGCGGAGGACCGCCCGCTCACGATCTCGCCCAACCTGGTGGCTGGCTGGCCCGTAGCGCCGCCTGTCGATGTGCCGGGCGGCCGCTGCCCGGCCCCTCAGGCCTATCTGGCGTCAGGCTCCTCCGCCCCGAACCGTGAAGAGGACGGCGCGGCCGCGTCACCCGGCCCGCCGTCGGCGCAGCTCCCGGGCAGCGCGGTCGGCCTGACGCCGGACGAGGTCGGCCGCATTGTCCGTGAATTCCTGGCTCACTACCGCGCAGGATCCCGGTAATGGAGGAGCGGGAACTGGATCTGCTCGCGGATCTGATCGCGCGGGAGATCCTCGAGCGCAACGAGTCGCCGCGGGTGCAGAAGCAGCCGCGCGTGACCCCGCCCCGGCGCTCCCCGCCGCTGGTGCCTCCCATCTGGAACCAGCCGCTGAAGGCCATCGCGCCGCCTATGGAATCCGCCCTTGCGGCCAGGGAAGCTGCTGCGCGGCGCGGCTTGGTCGAGGTCGCGCCCAGGAACGGCCGGCGGCTTCGCCCCCGCGCGCTGGACCCGCAGCTCCGCGAGGTGCCCATCGGCGTCTCGCAACGCTACGTGCTTCTCTCCGATACCGACTGGCGTAAGCTGTTCGGCGGCGCGCGGCCCACCGTCTGGCGCGAACTGCGCCAGCCGGGGCAGGTAGCCTACCGGGAAACCGTGCGCGTGGTCGGACCCCGAGGCGAGCTGGATGGCGTGCGAGTGCTCGGCCCCTTCCGGGAACGGAGCCGCGTGGGACTCGCGCGTAGCCTGGCCAGCCGTCTGGGCATCGACGCGCCGGTCCGGCTGCCAGGCGATTTCACGGGAGCCCCAACCGTGACTCTGGTCGGGCCGCAGGGCAGCACATCGGCGGCGGCAGTAGTGCCCGCCTCACACGTTCATCTCTCGTCGGAAATGGGCACCGCGCTCGGTATTGCGGAAGGTGACCGGGTCAGCCTCCGCTGCGGCGAGAACGCCCGGAGCGTAACCTTCCACAACGTCCGCGCATACATCGGCGAGGCTCACCGGCCCGAGCTGCACCTGGATGCGGACGAGGCCAACGCAGCGGGCGTGCGCACAGGCGACCCTGCCCGGCTCGTAGATCTGGCGCCTACACCGGCCAGCGGCCGACCCGCCGGCGCACCGCGCCGCGCGCTGCTGACGGAGCAGGGCGTGGACGCCGTTGCCGCACGGGGTGAAACGCTTTCCGCCCACTCGCCCTATCTCATCACGCCGGCCGCACGGGACCGGGCCCGCTATCTTGGCATCTGGCGTGACTCCTGACACCCCGTGAGCCTGCCCGGCCGGCCGCCCCGCTCGACATCCAGCTTCTGCGCACGATACTCGAAAATCGACCGGGTGGGCGCGGTTCACCACCGCCATTCCCTGGTCTGGCTCGTCCTGCTCTGCCTCGCCTCGGCCGGCTGCGCGACTATGCCGCGGGCGCCCGAAGGTGGCAGCCCGCCGGCCAGCCAGGCGTTGGGCCGGGACGACATCACCCAGCTCGCCGAGCTACTGCGGCTCGAGGATCGCCGGGATTTTGATGCCAGCCGGTTCCAGCAGCTTTTCCGGCACCCAACGCCGCTGATCC
>JACQVE010000047.1 GCA_016209965.1 Gemmatimonadota bacterium
CTACAGCGCCGGCCGCTTCGCGCGCGAAGCGCGTTGCTGGATGGCGGGGATCCGCGCCCGCAGCCGCGTCCCCTTGCTCGTCGGCGGAACCGGCTTCTTTCTACGCGCGCTCACGCATCCGCTCTTTCGCGAGCCGCCCATGCCGCCCGAGCGCCGCGAGCGATTCAAGCGCTACGTGGCCCGGCACGGGATGGACGAGCTGCGCCGCTGGCTGGGCGCGCTCGATCCGGCCAGCGCGGCCGGCCTCGCCTCGCACGGCGGGCGCCAGCGGGTCACCAGAGTGCTCGAAGTGACGCTGCTCACTGGACGCCCGCTCTCCTGGTGGCACAGCCAGGCGCCGCCGCAGGAACCGCCGCTCGAGCCACTCGTCTTCGTACTGACGCTGCCGCGCCCGGAGCTCCATGCGCGGATCGATGCGCGTGTGCAGCGGATGCTCGAGGCCGGACTGGTCGAGGAGGTCGAGCGGCTCCTGGATGAGGGCTACGACGCCGCTGACCCGGGTATGAAGACCACCGGCTACGGCGAGCTGATTCCCTATTTCCACGCGGATCGCACGGTCGAGCAGGCAGTGGCCGAGATCCGCCGCAACACCCGGCGCTACGCGCGCAGGCAGCTCACCTGGTTCCGGAACCAGCTCCCGGCCGGCGCCATCTGGCTCGACGCCAGCCGGCCCGCCGGCGAATTGGTCCGGTCTGTTATGGACCCATGGTGCAAGGAGAATCCGTGAGGATCGGCATCACCTGCTACCCCGTCTACGGCGGATCGGGCGCCGTGGCCACCGAGCTGGGGCTCCAGCTCGCGCGCCGCGGACACGAGGTGCACTTCATCACCTACGCCCAGCCCTTCCGCCTGCCCTATTTCGTCGAGCGGGTCTACTACCACGAGGTCGAAGTGCCGTCCTACCCGCTCTTCGATTACCCGCCCTATTGCCTGGCGCTGGCCGTGGCCATGCACGACGCAGCCGTGCGCAGCGAGCTGGACGTGCTGCACGTGCATTACGCCGTGCCGCATGCGACCTCGGCGTGGATCGCACGCGAGATGCTGGGCGACTCTCGACTCCGCGTCGTCACCACGCTGCACGGCACGGACATCACGCTGGTCGGCCAGGACCCCTCCTTCCAAACGATCACCCGCTTCTCGATCCAGAAGTCGGACGGGCTGACCGCCGTCTCCGAGTTCCTGCGTCGCGAGACCGTCAAGCACTTCCAGGTCGCGCCAGACGCCATCGAGGTGATCCCCAACTTCGTGGATCTGGAACACTTTCAGCGTGACCATCACCCCTGCCACCGGGCCAAGTTCGCCGGGCCCGGCGAGAAGATTGTGATGCACATCTCGAATTTCCGGCCCGTCAAGCGCGTTTCGGATGTGGTGCGCATTTTTGCTCGCATCGCTCGAGGCGTCCCGGCGCGGCTCGTACTGGTGGGCGATGGGCCGGAGCGCGGCCGCGCCCAGCAGGTCGCGGAGCAGGAGGGCGTGGCTGCGCGGGTCGTCTTCCTGGGCAAGCAGGAATCGGTAGCCGAGCTGCTGGCCTGCGCCGACCTGCTCCTCTTGCCCAGCGCCTCGGAGGCCTTTGGCCTGGTCGCGCTCGAAGCCATGGCATGCGGCGTCCCTGTGGTCGCGAGCCGGGTCGGCGGTCTGCCCGAAGTGGTGCCCGAGGGCGAGGCGGGCATCCTCGCGCCGGTTGGCGCCGTGGACGAGATGGCGCAGGGCGGCATCGCTCTGCTGTCCGACCCGGAGCGCTGGACAGCGGTGAGCAAGGCGGCGCGGGCCGCGGCCCAGAGCTTCGGCGCGGAGCAGATCGTGCCGCGCTACGAGCACTTCTACCAGGGGGTGCTCGGCGCATGAGTCTCCCGGACGCGATCGTCCTGGGTATTGTCCAGGGCCTCACGGAATTCCTCCCCGTCTCCAGCTCCGGGCACCTGGTGATGGCCGAGTTCGTGTTGAACGCGCCAACGCCGGGCGTACTGGTCGCCGTCGTGCTGCACGCGGCTACTCTGCTGTCCGTGCTCATTGTCTATCGCCACCAGCTCGCGCGACTCGTGTGGGGCGCGATCCGGCGGCAGCCCGAGGCCTGGGCCTACGTCGGCCTGCTCGCGCTGGCGACACTCCCGGCCGTGGTCGTCGCCCTGCTTTTCGAGAAGTCCATCGAGCGCGCCTTCGATACGCCTGCCGTCACCGGTGCCATGCTGCTGGTCACCGGTGTCATCCTCTGGTCCACCCGCTTCACACCCCGGGACAGGCTGCGCCACTGGCCTACCTGGCGGCTCGCTTTCCTGATCGGTGTGGCCCAGGCGGCTGCGATCCTGCCCGGAATCTCGCGTGCCGGGGCCACCATCAGCGCAGGCTTGTGGGGGCGGCTCTCGGGAGAGCGCGCTGCCGAATTCTCCTTCCTCATGGCCATCCCGGCCATTGCCGGGGCCGTGGTGTTCGAGTTGCCTGACCTGCGGGGCTCGATCGCGGGCAGCGGCGGCGCCGCGCTTCTGGCCGGCTTCACTGCCGCCTGCGCGTTCGGGATCATCGCCATCCGCGGGCTCGTCTGGCTGATCCGCCGCCAGGACCTGCGCGCCTTTGCCTATTACGTCTGGGCCGTGGGCGCGTTATTCTTGACATACCTCGCCTCCCGGGGCTGACTCGCCTGTACGCGGCCGGATAATGAGCGCTTCCCAACCTGTCACCCCGTCGCATGACTGGCCCACCACTGTGGCGGCCGAGTCGTGGGAGGGTGCGCACCCCGACGAATGGTCCAGGCGGCTGGGACTCCCCCGGCTGTGCCTCTACC
>JACQVE010000048.1 GCA_016209965.1 Gemmatimonadota bacterium
AAGAGCGCACGGAGCAGGTCGCCGCGCGTGCGCGAGACCGCGAGCTGGAGGAGCTTCTACGCAATCCGACTGGAGTCGGCGCGGCGGGCCTTTCCATCGGATGCACAGGTGGCAGAGGCTCTCGGCGTGGACCGGGCGCAGGTGACGCGCTGGAGAGAGGGGGTGACGGAGCCGGGTCCCGAGAACGCGGACCGGATCGTGGGTCTAGATGCCGTCGTCGAGCTCCTTACCGGGTACCTCGAACCCAGCTCGATTGCGAAATGGCTGAACGGCTTCAACGCGCACCTGAGCGACCGCCGGCCCATTGACCTTCTGCGGCAGGGCAACCTTTCCGACGTGGTGGCTGCCATTGAAGCGCTGAAGAGCGGCTCCTACGCTTGACACCTCCGCCGCGCCGAGTCTGGCGCGTTTTCCCCTGGGACGCGGCCGCGCCCGAGGGCGAGCCGTTCTCCCTCAGCTACGTGCCTCGTGCAGAAGGCAAGGGCCGCTTCGATCTGCCTGGCGTTCCGGGCAGCGTGCTCTACCTGGCGGAGACCCCCGAGCATGCGGTAGCGGAAATGCTCCAACATTACCGCGGACAGGCGCTGGACGATGCGGATCTGCTGATAGGTGGCCACCGGCTCGCGCTCGTGTTCGCAACGCTGTCTGATTACATACGAGCGCACGTGATCGACTTGTGCGATCCGGAAGTCCTGGTGAGCTTCGGCATACGCCCGGACGAGACGGCGTCAGGCGACCGCCGGGTGACGCAGCGCATCGCAGCGCGGATCCATGCAGGCGGACACGCCGGGCTGCGCTGGTGGTCTGCGCTCTTCGGCGAATGGCATACCGTCGCCCTTTTCCGCGATCAGCTTCAAGACCAGCCGGAATACGGCGCACCCGAGTTTCTCGAGCTCGGGCATGCGGCGGTTCGGGAAGCGGCGAGATCGCTGGGCATTCGGATTGGCATGAGGCGATCAAGTGCGCGTGCAGATCAGCAGCGACTTGGCTGAGCCGAACGCGCACATGACGAGGGGTGTAGCTCTGGACAGCGGCGCCGCCGGCCAGCGACCAGTCAGAGTCCGCCCAGCGCCAGGAGCTCTGCCACACTTTCCCGCGGCACGGAAAACTCGCCCAGCGGTCCGTGCCACTCGCCGTGCCAGTCGGAGCCGCCGGTGACCAGGAGCCCGAGCGCCCGCGCCGTTTGCTGCAGCAGCACGCTCTCGGTGGGCGGCGTACGCGGGCGGAAGCACTCGACGCCGTCCAGCCCCCAGCCGGCAAAGTGCCGGACTTCCCGCTCGAAGACCTCGGCGGGCGGGTGCGCCCAGACGGCGTAGCCGCCGGCCTGGTGGATGAGGTCTACGGCCGCGCGCGGGGTGAGCAGCTCGGTGGGCAGGAAGCCGGGCGCGCCCTCGGCCAGCAAACGGTCGAACGCCTCGGCCACAGTCTGGACATGCCCGCGCCGGACGAGCGCCCGCGCCAGGTGCGGCCGGCCTACCATGCGGCTCGCCCCTGCTGCCGCCGCCACTTCCTCCCAGGTCACGGAGACACCCATTTCGACCAGGCGATGAATCATGCCCAACACGCGCTCGCGCCGCCGCTCAGCCGCAGAACGGGCGTAGCTGGCCAGCACGGCGCCGGCGGGCTCGACGTAATAGCCGAGGAAGTGGAGTTCGCGTCCGGAATGGGTGGTGGAGACCTCGAGGGCCGGGATCACACGCAGGCCGGGGGGCGCCGCGGCCACTGCCGCGGGCACACCCGCAGGCGTGTCATGATCGGTCAGCGCGATGACGCTGAGGCCGGCGGCGCTGGCAGCCGCGACCAGCTCGGCCGGCGCCAGGCTCCCGTCCGAGACACTCGAGTGGAGGTGGAGGTCGATACGCACGCCGCGACCGCGCGCGGCCTCTAGTGGCTCGCCACGACCACTAGTCGGGCTCCGCCCGCTCGCTCAGCACGGTGACGACGTCGTCCACGACCTGGAGGAACCCGCCGGATACCAGGAACTGCCGTTCCTCACCGCCCAGCCGGATCCGCACGTCCCCGCGCTGCAGCAGCACCATGAAGGGCGCGTGGCCGCGCAGGATGCCGACCTCGCCGTCCCACGCCGGCGCGACCACCAGGTCCGCTTCGCCCTCGTAGATCACGCGCTCCGGCGCAATCACCGCGACCGTCAGGCGCTCGGCCGGCATCTCAGACCTCGACGCCCAGTTGCTTGGCGTTCTCGATGACGTCCTCGATGCCGCCCACCATATAGAACGCTTGTTCGGGCAACTGGTCGAACTCGCCGGAGACCACGCGCTCGAAGGACTCGACCGTGTCCTCCAGCTTCACGTACTTGCCGGCGCGGCCGGTGAACTGCTCGGCGACGAAGAACGGCTGGGAGAGGAAACGTTGCAGCCGCCGCGCCCGCCCCACGATCACCTTGTCCTCCTCTGACAGCTCGTCCATTCCCAGGATGGCAATGATGTCCTGCAGCTCCTTGTAGCGCTGCAGGATGCGCTGCACCGCCGTGGCCACGCGGTAGTGGCGCTCGCCAATGAATTGGGCGTCCAGGATACGCGAGGTCGAGTCCAGCGGGTCCACCGCCGGGTAGATGCCGATTTCGACAATGGCCCGGGAAAGCACCGTGGTCGCGTCCAGGTGCGCGAAGGCCGCCGCGGGGGCGGGGTCCGTCAGGTCGTCCGCGGGCACGTAGATCGCCTGCACCGAGGTAATCGAGCCATCGCGCGTGGAGGTGATGCGCTCCTGCAGCTCACCCATCTCCGTGCCCAAGGTGGGCTGGTAGCCCACGGCCGAGGGCATGCGGCCGAGCAGCGCGGAGACTTCCGAGCCGGCCTGGGTGAAGCGGAAGATGTTGTCAATGAAGAGGAGCACGTCCTGTTTCTCGACGTCGCGGAAGTACTCGGCAATGGTCAGGCCGGCCAGCCCCACGCGCAGGCGCGCGCCGGGTGGCTCATTCATCTGGCCGTAGACCAGCGCCGTGGCGCCCAACACGCCGGACTCCTTCATCTCGAGCCACAGGTCATTGCCCTCGCGCGTCCGCTCACCCACGCCGGAAAAGACGGAACGGCCGCCGTGCTCCATGGCGATGTTGTGGATGAGCTCCATGATGATCACCGTCTTGCCCACACCGGCGCCGCCGAACAGCCCCGTCTTGCCGCCTTTCACGTAAGGCGCGATCAGGTCAATGACCTTGATGCCGGTCTCGAAGATCTCGGTCTTGGGCTCGAGCGCCGTGAAGCGCGGCGACTCCCGATGGATCGGCCAGCGCTCGGCATCCTCCGGCACGGGACCCTGCATGTCCACGGGCTCGCCGATCACGTTCAGGATCCGCCCCAGCGCCGGCTCGCCCACCGGTATCGTGATCGGACCGCCCGTGTCCCGCACCTCCATGCCCCGCATCACCCCGTCCGTCGAGGACATGGCCACCGCGCGCACCTGGCTGCGGCCGATATGCTGCTGCACTTCCGCGACCAGCCGGACCGCCGGGCCACCGTCCTTGCCCTCCGCCTTGAGCTCGAGCGCGCTGTAGATCTCGGGCAGGTGCTCCGACGCGAACTCGACATCCAGCACCGGCCCGATTACCTGGACCACGCGGCCCACGTTCCCGGGCTTCTCTGTGCCCCGCCTGGCCCTGGCCTTCTCCGCCATGCGCTCCAATCCCCTTACTCCAGCGCCGCGGCGCCGCCCACGATCTCCGCGATCTCCTGCGTGATCTGCGCCTGGCGCGCCCGGTTGTACGTGCGCTGCAGCCGCTCCAACATATCGCCCGCGTTGTCCGTCGCGTTCTTCATGGCCGTGCGCCGTGCGCCCTGCTCGGCGGCCGCGGTCTCGACCAGCGCGCGGTACACGCTGTTCCGCACGTAGAGCGGCAGCAGCCGGTTCAGTATCTCGGCGGCGGAGGGCGAGAGGATGTAATTTGCCTGCCACCGCCGCGCTCCGGCTCCGGCCTCCGCCTCGCCGTGCCGCGCCGCGCCCCGCGCCTCCGCGGCACTGCGGCCGCCCCGGCCGCGCGCCTCGGCGCCGCGATCGGGCGGCTGGACGGGCAGGATCTGCAGCACCGCAGGCGGGGTCGAGAGCGCGGAGCGGAACTGCGCGTAGGCCACGTAGACCGCATCGAGCTCGCCGCGCTGGAACGCGGCCATGAGCCCGTCCACGAGCGAGGCGGCATTCTCCGCCGTGGGCCGGTCGGTGATGTCCGTGCGCGTGGACGCCATGGGCTGGCGCTGGAAGCGGAAGAAGTTGATCCCCTTCTTCCCCACGACGTGCAGCGCAACTTCCGCCTCCTCCCCGCGCAGCCGCTCCAGCAACCCCCGCGCCTCACGGATCAAATTGACATTGAACGCGCCGGCCAGGCCGCGGTTCGAGGTGAGCAGCAGCACCGCCGCGCGCCGGGTAGCGGCAGGCTGGCGCAGGAGCGCGTAGCGCTGGCGCATCTCGGGATCGAGCAGCCGGTTGATCACCTCGGCCAGGCGCTGTGCATACGGCGCGGCGGCGTGGACCCGATCGCTGGCCCGCTTCAGCTTGGACGTGGCCACCATCTCCATGGTCCGCGTGATCTGCCGCGTCTTGTCAATCGAGCGGATGCGCCGCCGGATCTCCCGCGCCTTGGCCATACCCCGCCGTGCTCAGTCCGCGGCCTGCTCGCGCGGACGCGCCGCCTCGGGCGCCGCTTCGGCCGCCCGCACCCCACCCGCCGCGCCCGCGGCCTGGGCGGCAAAGACTTCCTTGTACTCCTTGATGGCCGCGACCAACTGCTCCTCCGTCTCCTTGGAGATATCCCGGCTCTTGCCGATCGACTCGCCCAGAGCCGGGCGCCGCTCGCGCAGGAAATCGTGGAAGCCCGCCTCCCAGGCCCGGATCCGCTCGACCGGCACATCGTCCAGGTGGCCATTCGTGACCGCGTAAATCGCCATGACCTGATGCTCGACTGGCATGGGCGCGTACTGCGCCTGCTTCAGCACCTCGACCGTGCGCTGCCCGCGCGCGAGCTGCCGTTGCGTCGCCGGGTCCAGCTCCGAGCCGAACTGGGCAAACGCCTCCAGCTCCCGGAACTGCGCCAGATCCAGCCGCAGCCTCCCGGCCACTTTCTTCATGGCCTTGATCTGCGCCGCGCCGCCCACGCGGGACACGGAGATGCCCACATTGACCGCCGGCCGCACACCGGCGTAGAAGAGGTCCGACTCGAGGTAGATCTGCCCGTCCGGGATCGAGATGACGTTGGTTGGGATGTACGCCGAGACGTCGCCTGCCTGCGTTTCGACAATGGGCAGCGCCGTCAAGGATCCGCCCCCCTTCTCGTCCGAGAGCTTGGCCGCACGCTCCAGCAGGCGCGAGTGCAGGTAGAAGACGTCGCCCGGATAGGCCTCACGGCCAGGCGGACGGCGCAGCACCAGAGAAAGCTGCCGGTACGACTGCGCCTGCTTGCTGAGATCGTCGTAAATGACCAGCGTATGCTTCCCCTGCCACATGAAGTGCTCGGCCAGTGCGCAGGCGGCATAGGGTGCGATGTACTGCAGCGGCGCGGGGTCGCTGGCGTTCGCCGCCACCACGATGCTGTACTCCATGGATCCCTGCTCGCGCAGCGTCTCGACCACGCTGGCCACCTTCCCCGCCCGCTGCCCCACCGCGCAGTAGATGCAAATCACGTCGCCGCCGCGCTGGTTGATGATGGTGTCCACGGCAATGGCGGTCTTGCCCGTGCCCCGGTCCCCGATGATCAGCTCGCGCTGGCCCCGGCCGATGGGGATCATCGAGTCGATCGCTTTGAGCCCCGTCTGCAGCGGCTCCTTGACCGGCTGCCGGAGCACGATGCCCGGCGCGACAATATCGATCTGCCGCCGCCCCTCGAGGGGCTGGATCTCACCCTGCCCGTCCAGTGGCTCACCCAGCGGGTTGACCACGCGGCCCAGGTACCCCGAGCCCACCGGAATGTCGAGCACGCGACCCGTGCGGCGGACGACGTCGCCTTCCTGCAACACCGTCCAATCCCCCATGACCACGGCGCCGATGTTGTCCTCTTCCAGGTTGAGCGCCAGCGCCATGACGGACTGCCCGCCCTCCGCGGCCGTGACCTCGAGCATCTCGTTGGCCATGGCTTTGGTCAGGCCGTAGATGCGGGCCACGCCGTCCTTTACCTCCAGCACTTCCCCAACCTCCTCCACCTCGAGCTCTTCGCCGTAGCGCTCGATCTCCTGGAGCAGGACCTCTTTGATCTCACTCGCACGCAGTTGCGCTTCTGTGCTCGCCATAGGCTCCGTTCTCGGTTCCGATTTCCGCGCTCCCCGGCACTCAGCTCATGAGGTCGGCAGCGCGGGTGCATCCCAGGCTTAGTGCCGGACCGGCAATTGGGCGTCCAGCAGGCGACGGCGCAACGCTCTCAGCCGGCGCCGCAGCGAGCCGTCCAGCAGCCGGTCGCCGTAGCGGACGACGATGCCACCCAGGATCTGGGGGTGCACCTGTACCCGGGGGACCACCGTCTTCCCCAGGATGCGGGACAAATCTGCTGCGATCTCCTGTTCCATGCGCTCGTCCGGCTCACGCGCCAGCGTGACGGTGGCCTGCACCCGGCCGGAACGCTCGTCCAGCAAGGCATGGTACTCCCCTGCGATCGCCGCCAGCAGCCGCTGCCGGCGCTTGTCGATCAAGAGCTGCAGGAAGCTGAGGAACAGCGGCGGCGCCCGCTCCTCGAGCGCCTGCTGCAGCACCCGTTTCTTTTCCGCCGGATCGATCTTCGGCGATTCCAGGAATTGACGGAGCCTCGGCTCCGCTTCGAGCTGCGCGGCCAGCTCCTCGAGGGCCAGGCCGAAGGGTTCGAGTTGATCGCGCCGCTCGCCCAGGGCCAGGAGCGCTTGGGCGTAGCTGCGCGCGACCATGGCTCCCCTCACTCAGGGAACTCCTGCTCCCGGCTGCGACCTACCTGCTCGAGGTACTCGCGCACGAGCTTCCGGTCTTCAGCGCTTTCCAGCCTGCGCTCGATCAGCCGGGATGCGGCGGCCAGTGACAGCTCGACGGCCTCCTCGCGAATCGCCTCGAGGGCACGCTCCCGCTCTCGCGAGATCTCCTGGCGCGCACGCGCCAGCATCTGCTCCTGCTCGGCCCGGGCGCGCTTCAATATATCGTCGCGCACCCGTTCCGTGGCCTGCTTGGCTTCCGCCAGGATCTCGTGCGCCTGCTGCCGCGCCTCGGCCAACTGGCGCCGGTGCCCTTCCAGCACCCGCTCCGCCTCCGCGCGATCCCTGGCCGCAGCGTCCAGGATCTCCTGGATGCGCCGCTCCCGCGCTTCCAGCGCGCCCAGCATGGGACGCCAGGCATAGCGCGTCAGTACCACCAGCAGAGCCAGGAAGATGACCAGGCTCCAGAAGGAGACGCCGGGATTGATGGCAAAGATGCTGCCGCCCCCTTCCGCCTGCGCCTCCTTCACCACCAGCCACAACAGGTTCATGGGCTCATGCCCCTGCCCCTTGCCTGCGCGCCCACGCGCTCAAGCCTTGAGCCACACCAGGAACGCGATCACCTCGCCGAACAGCGCCACGCCTTCAATGAGTGCAGCCAGGATGATGGCCGCCGTCTGGATGTTCCCGACCGCCTCCGGCTGCCGGGCTATCCCCTCGGCCGCCGCGGCGCCGATCCTGCCGATCCCGAGCCCCGCGCCCACCACCGCGATGCCGGCGCCCAGACCGGCGCCCAGCAGGGCCAGAAACCGCCGCGCATACTCGGGATCCGCCGCCTGAGCCGCTTCCTGCACCGCCGCCAGAATGGGGTGCAACATCGTGCCTCCGTGTCGTTTTCGGGGTCCGCCTTGCCCGCCCCTCACCCCCGCGGGACAGCCCCGTCTGCGCCCGCTGAAGTGCCACCGCTCACCGGCCGCAGCGCGGCCCGCGGATCTCCCCGGCGCCCCGGCACTCAGCTCTTGTGGTCGGCACCGCGGGTGCCATCCCAGGCTGAGTGCCGGGCGCCGGGTACCTTACGACGGGCGGTCCGGAGCGAGCCCGCCCGAAGGCGCGCCTACCCGGGCGGGCGCGCTCGCAGCCCGAGCCCGAGTCCCGAGTTCAGGAGAGCCCGAGCCCGAGGCCCGATCTCTCAATGCCCATGGCGCACCAATCCGATGAACACTGACGTCAGCATAGCGAAGATGTACGCCTGTAAGAAAGCAATAAACAGCTCGAGCACCATGATGGCCACGGCCATGACCGCGGGAGCCGCCACTGGTAGAATGAAGCCGGCCACCGGCCGCGCCACGAAGATCAGCCCGATCAGCGCAAGTATGACGAAGTGCCCCGCGTTCATATTAGCAAAAAGTCGGATGGCCAGCGCAAACGGCTTGGTCAGCTTGGCCAGCAGCTCGACCGGGGTCATGATCAGCAGCATGAGGGCGCGGCCCGCCGGGTTCATCCCCGGCGGCGCGTAGAAGATGGTGCGCGCATAGCCGCGTGGCCCCAGGGCCAGGAACCCGGACACCTCGATGACCACCAGAGACATGAGCGCCAGGGCCGCGGTCACAGAAAGGTTGGCCGTCGCCGTCGCGCCCCACGGCAAGAGCCCCAGGAGATTGCAGAACAGGATGAAGAAGAAGAGCGTGAGCACGAAGGGGACGAACCGCTCGCCGCCATGCCCGATGTTCGCCAGCGCCACCTCGTCCCGCAAATAGACCACAAAGGCCTCGATCAGGTTGGCTACCCCCTTCGGCGCCCGCTCCGTACCCTTCGCGTGCGTCTTGCGTGCCGTCCAGATCATGATCCCCGCCACCAGCAGCGCCGCGAGCAGCATGAAGACCACGTGCTTGGTGGGCGAGAAGTCGATCGAGAGCGGACCCAAGGCAACCGGATCGAAACGCGGCAGTTCCAATGCTCCCAGGAAGGGCAGCTCGAGCTCATGCGAGTCCGTCACATGGTGCATGATCATGTCGCCCAGGTTCGGCTCTGCCGCAACCGGCTGCGAACCGGGCGCCGCCTGGGCCGCCGCCAACCAGGACCAGACGTGCCCCATCACCGATCCGGGACTCCCGAGCGCAGGAAAACGGGCTCGAGCAAGAGCAGCAGGAACAGGAAACCCGCAAAGCTGAGCAGCAGCGGGGCCGCCGAGGTGGGCGCCGTCCGCGCCAGCCACAACCCGACCCCCAGCACTACACCCAGGCGCAATACCGTGCCACCACCCCAGGCCAGAAAGAACCCCCGGCCCCGCCGGCGCAAGAGCAGCAACGCGCCGAACGCACCCAACTGAACCAGCCACGCCGCCCCGGCCAACGCCCACACCCGCGCCGGGGCCTCAACCCCCGCACCCACCAGCAGCACTGCCGCCAGAGCAACCACCGCGCCGCCCACTGCCGCGTACCACCACAGCAGCTTCACTCCTCCCCCTCCTCCCGCTCCCGCCTGGCACGCTCCCGCGGCTCGATCACCAGATGATAGTACATGCTGTAAAATCCGGCTCCCGCTCCCACAACAGCGCCCAGCACCATGAACAGCGGCACCGTCCCCAGCCAACGGTCCAGCAGCCACCCCAGGAACAGGAACAGCGCCGTGCTCAGCGCCCACGTCAGCCCGTGCCCCAGGTACCGCCCCGCCTCCGCCACCAACCTCTGCCCCTCCGGACCCCCACGCGCCCCAACGCCGCGCCGTTCGGCCACACGCACCTCCCGTGCCCCCGTCCCGCGCAAAGTGGGCCTAACTTAGGCGCTTGTGAAAAGTTTCGCAAGCGCGCTCCGCTTGACGCTGGCGCGGCCAGACCTCTATCTTGCAACGATTTGGGAGGCCGTGAGTTGGGCTGGTCCGCGCGTTGCAGAGGCGAGCGCGCACGCAGGTGGCTGGTGGCGGGCAGAGTGGCTGGGTGGGGTCGGGTTCGGGAGTGGGGCCCTGGCGGTTCTCTGACGGTGGTGCCTCGCGGCATGGGATTTTTGGTGCCTGCGGGTGCTGCGGCCGAAATGATCGGGTTGGAGGGGCAGCGAGGCGATGGAGGCGAGGGCTGCTCGGCAGCGGCATCCGGATGACCGGGATCTCGAGTTGCTGGAGGATCTGACCAACGCCCGGGCGGCGCTGGAGTCGGAGATTGCGAAGCGGGTGATTGGTCAGCGGGAGATTGTCGAGGGTCTGCTGACGGCGTTGCTGGCGGATGGTCATGTGCTGCTGGTGGGCGTGCCCGGGCTGGCCAAGACGCTGCTGATCTCCACGCTGGCCGAGGCGCTGCATCTGCGTTTCAGCCGGATCCAGTTCACGCCGGACCTGATGCCGTCGGACATCACGGGCACGGAAGTGCTGGAGGAGGATCGTTCGACGGGGCGGCGGGAGTTCCGCTTTGTGCGGGGCCCGATCTTCGCGCATGTGGTGCTGGCGGACGAGGTGAACCGCACGCCGCCCAAGACGCAGGCGGCGCTGCTGCAGGCGATGCAGGAGCGGGCGGTCACGGCGGGCGGCGAGACCATGCTGCTGGACCGGCCGTTCTTCGTGCTGGCGACGCAGAACCCGATCGAGCAGGAGGGGACGTATCCGCTGCCGGAAGCGCAGCTTGACCGCTTCATGCTGGAGCTGCGCATTGGCTATCCGACGCGGGAGGAGGAGGAGCGCGTGGCGCTGCAGACGACGGGAGCGGAGCAGCCACGGGTGCAGGCCGTGGTCGATGCCCCGCGCCTGCTCGAGTTGCAGCGCCTGGTGCGGCGGGTGCCGGCGGCGCCCTCGCTGGTGGCCTATGCGGTGCGGCTGGCGCGTTCCACGCGGCCGGAAGACGAGGCCGCGCCGGAGCTGATGCGCCGGTATGTGAGCTGGGGCGCGGGTCCGCGGGCGTCGCAGTACCTGGTACTGGGTGCCAAGGCGAGGGCGGCCATGGCGGGTCGCGCCATGCCCAACTACGATGATGTCCGGGCCGTGGCCCCGGCCGTGCTGCGGCATCGGGTGGTCACGAACTTCCAGGCGGAGGCGGACGGGCGCAGCTCCGGGGACGTGGTCGAGGAGCTGATCGAGATGAGCCACGCATGGACGTAGACCGAAGTAGCCGCGCCGCGTCGGCCGCGCACGTGGAGGACGGCCGTCACTCGTCTCGCGCCGGGCCAGCCCCGGGCGTTGGGGCCCGGAGCAAGCCGCTCGATCCATGCTCCCACTAGGCGCCGCGCTTCTCCTCGCCCTCATCCTGTCGGCCTGCGTTACGTCTGCCGAGCTGGCCATCTTTTCCTTGTCCGACGCGCGCATCCGCACCCTGCGCGAGGAGCGGTTCCGGGGCAGCAGCGCGCTGGGCAGCCTGCGCGCCGCGCCGGAGCGCCTGGTGATGCTGCTGCGCCTGCTGAGCGCGCTGGCCAAGGTGAGCGCCGCGGCCCTTGCCGGCTATAGCGCGGGCGTGGTATGGGGTGAGATGGGGCTGGCACTCGCCATCGGCGTCGTCTCCCTTCTGATCCTGCTCGGCGCTGACCTGATCCCCATGACCTTCGCCGTGAAGCACGGAGTCCGCATTGCGCTGACCGTGGCGCCGCCGCTCCTGGTGCTGGAACGAGTGCTCCGTCCGCTGCTGCTGGTGTTAGAGCGGCTGATGCACTTCTTCCCGGAGCGGTTGCGGAGCGGGCTGGGGGTCACGATCACGGAGAGCGAGATCCGGCAGCTCACGGCGCTGGGGCATAGGGAGGGCGTCATCGAGGAGCACGAACGCCAGCTTATCGAGCGCGCGTTCCGGCTGGACGAGACCAAGGCGTGGGACATCATGACGCCGCGCGTGGACATGTTCGCCTGGCGTGACTCGCTGACCCTGACCGAAATCGCGCCGCAGCTCCGGACGGTCCCCTACTCGCGGGTCCCCGTTTACGGCCAGAGCATTGATAATGTGACGGGCGTGCTGTACTTGCGGGACACGTATCAGGCCCTGGTTTCCGGGCAGCGCGATGTCCCCCTCTCGGCGCTGGCGCGCGAGCCGCTGATCGTGCCCGGCTCGGTCTCGCTGACCAAGCTGCTGCGCGATTTCCAGACGCGGCGGATCCACCTGGCCATCGTGGTGGACGAATATGGCGGCACCGACGGTTTGGTCACCCTCGAGGATGTGCTCGAGGAACTGGTGGGCGAGATCGTGGACGAGACCGACCTCACCGAGGAAGAGCCGATTGTGCGCATTTCTCGAAATGAGATCATTGCCGCGGGCGACGCCGACCTGAGGGAGATCAATCACGTCTTCAACACCTCCTTCCCCCAGCTCGAGCATCGCTCACTGAACGGATACCTGCTGGAGGAGCTGGGGCGCGTACCGGATCCGGGTGAGCGACTCGAGCGCGAAGGGGTCGTGATGGAGGTGCTGGAGGCCTCGGAGACCCAGGTCGTGCGGGCGCGGCTGCGCCGCGGGGGGCCGGCTGGCGAGCCCGCCGCCGCTGCGGCACAGCCGGCGGCGACTGCCGGCGGCGCCGGGGCGCCGGAACCCAGACCGGCCGCGACCCCGCGCGGCGCCACGGCGCCCGCAGAAGAGGCGGCCATCCCGCCCGAGCCGGCGGTGGAGGCCGGCACCGCCGCGGAGCGTCGGCGTACGCCAGGCCCGACGCCTTCCTCGCGGGCGCGCGCCTAGTGGCTCGCCACCGAGGTAACCACTAGCCGGAAATGCGCGGTCCGGGGCTGCGCGAGATCTATGACGCACGCCGCCGGATTGCCGGCGTGGCGCGGCGCACACCGCTGGACCGCTCCTGCTGGCTCTCCCAACGAGCGGGCTCGGACGTCTATCTCAAGCTGGAATGCTGGCAGCGTACGCGCTCCTTCAAGATTCGGGGCGCGTACAATGCCATTGCCTCGCTGGACCGGGCCGCCCGGGCACGAGGTCTGGTGGCGGCGTCAGCCGGGAATCATGGTCAGGGTGTGGCACTGGCCGCCCGGCAGCTGGGCGCCAGGGCGACGATATTCGTGCCCGAGTCGGCGCCGCATACCAAGCAGGAGCGGATCCGGGCGTTCGGCGGGGAGCTGCGCACGGTAGCCGGGACCTTCGATGACGCCGAGGCCGCGGCCACGGAGTTCGCCGCCGCCACGGGCGCCCGCTTCATCCCTGCCTCCAGCGATCCCGCCGTGGTGGCCGGCCAGGGCACCATCGGACTCGAGATCCTCGAGGATCTGCCCGCAGTCCAGGAGGTCATCGTGCCCGTGGGCGGCGGCGGCCTGATTGCCGGGATCGGAACGGCGCTGAAGGCGGGGGCGGCGGACGTCCGCGTCGTTGGTGTGCAGAGCGACCGGACGCCGGCCATGCACGCGGCGTTCCAGGCGGGGGGCGTAGTCGAGGCGCCGGGCGGCCCCACGCTGGCCGATGGTCTGGCGGGCGGCGTGGACGAGGTCAGCTACGCCTGGGCGCGGGCCGTGACCGACGAGCTGCTGCTGGTCGAGGAATCTGCCATCCCCGGCGCGATCCGGACCCTCTACGGCTATGACAGTGTCGTTGCCGAGGGCGCGGGCGCAGTCGGCGTCGCGGCGCTTTGCGGCGGCTTGCTCGAGCTGAAGGGCCCCGCCGTCATTGTGGTGAGCGGCGGCAACCTGGACGCCGAGCGGCTCGCCGCCATCCTCGGTCCCGGGTAAGAGCCGTGGCGCACCTCCTCCCCTACGCGGGCCACACGCCGCGTATCCATCCCAGTGCCTTTGTCGCGCCCACCGCCGTGCTCATCGGCAACGTCGAGGTGGGGGCGGAGGCCAGCATCTGGTTCGGCGCCGTGCTGCGCGGGGACCACCCCGAGCACGCCATCCGCATCGGCGCGCGCAGCAGTGTGCAGGACAATTGCGTGCTGCATGTCAGCGCGCGGGGCCCTACCGTGGTAGGCGTGGGCGCCACCATCGGGCACGGCGTGGTCTTCGAGAGCTGTGAGATTGGCGCCAGTGCGCTGATCGGGATGAACGCCGTGGTGCTGCACGGCGCGGTCGTCGGCGAGGAGTCGCTGGTGGCAGCACTCAGCGTGGTACCGGAAGGAATGGTCGTGCCGCCACGCGTCCTGGTAGCGGGCGCACCGGCACAGATTCGCAAGGAGCTGTCCGGCGAGGCCGGGCGCTGGGTGCGCGAGAGCGCGGCGCACTACGTCGAGCTGGCGCGCCGCTACCTCGCCCAGGGCATCGGCCGGGTCGATTAGGGTTCGTATTCCCTGACGAGCCCTGGGAGGACCGAGCATGCAGGCAGCCGCACAAACCGCCGATGCCGTGATCATCGGCGGCGGCGTGATTGGCTGTGCCACCGCCTGGGAACTGGCTCGGCGGGGGCTCGAGGTGGTGGTCATCGAGCGCGGCCAGCCGGGCAGGGGCGCGAGCTGGGCGGCCGCCGGCATGCTCTCGCCCCTGGCGGAGTCCCGCCGCCCCGGCCCATTCCTCGACCTTGCCCTGGCCGGACTGGATCGCTTCCATTCCTTCGTCGGGGCGCTGCACGAGGCGACCGGCGTCGATGTCGAATACCGGAAAAGCGGGAAGCTGCAGCTCGCGCTGGATGCGGCGCAGGCCGAGCAGTTAACACTGCAGCACGCCTGGCAGCGGGAAGCCGGCTTCGCTGTCGAGCTGCTGGACGGCGCGGAGGCGAGACGGTGGGAGCCGGCGCTCTCGCCAGCAGTGCAGACTGCTCTTTATATGCCGTACGACCACCAGGTGGAGAGTCGCCGTCTGGCCCGCGCGCTATGGAGCGCGGCGGCGCGGGCGGGCGTGCACTTCCACCTGGGCGTGCCGGCGGCCGGGATCGTCTGCGACACGCAGGCGGCCGCCGCGCCCGCGCGCGTCGCGCATAGGTCCGCCGAGGGGGCGGGACGGGTCAGGGGCGTCGCTTTGGCGAACGGCGATGTCCTGCACGCGGGCGCTGTCCTGATCGCCGCCGGCTGCTGGAGCGGCCAACTGGGGGGACTGCCGCGGCCGCTGCCGGTAGTGCCCGTGCGCGGCCAGATGGCCGCGCTCGAGACCGTGCCGCCCCTGCTCGAGCGCGTGGTACTCACGCCCGGCTGTTACCTCATTCCGCGCGCCGGCGGGAGACTGCTCGTGGGCGCGACCGTCGAGCAGGCAGGCTTCCGTTGTCACCCTACGCCTGCGGGCATCCGTGGCCTGCTCGACTACTCCATGGAGGCGGTGCCGGAGCTAGCGGCCGCGCCGCTGGTCGAGATCTGGGCCGGGCTCCGGCCTGGCACGCCGGACGACCTGCCCATCCTGGGCCCCGACCCCGACGTGCGCGGCCTGTACTACGCCACCGGTCACTTCCGCAACGGCATCCTGCTTGCAGCGATCACGGCGGAACTTCTGGCCGATGCCATAATGGGCGCCCAGCCCGCCTTGCCGCTGAGCGCATTCGGGCCGGGCCGCTTCCGCGGCGGGGAAACGAGGTAGGGAAACCAGCCCATGGAGAAACCGGCAGAGCCTTCGCAGCCGCAGCCCGAGGAGCTGGGGCGGGGCAAGACAGCGCCGCCCGCCAGGCGAGCCACGCCTGCCGGCGCGGGCGCGGCGCCGATCTGCGACGTTTGCGGTTCCCCCATGTACGAACTGCACTGCCGCATCATCTGCGCGCACTGCGGCTACGAGCGCGACTGCACCGATCCGTGAATCAGGGGACGCCCATCACCGCGTGGAGGTACCAGTCCACGAGCAGGTCGCCCCAGCCGTGGGCGATGGCGGCGCCCATGGCCAGGAAAGTGCCGAGCGGCAGGTAGGTGCCCATGAGGGTGAGCCGGCCGCGCCGCCAGCTCAGCGGCACGCCGATAACCAGGCCGAGCGCGGATCCCAGCAGGATCGTGAGCAGCATGCCAGGCACACCGAGAAACGCTCCCACCATGGCCATCATGTGCACGTCGCCCAGGCCGAGGGCCGGCTTGCGAAAGAGCCTCTGGCCGCCATAGGCGACGCCGCGCAGCAGGACGTAGCCGGCAGCGGCGCCCACCACGCCGCGCAGCAGGGGGAACCCCCCGGGTAGGGCAGCGAAGCCCAGCCCCAAGCCGAGGCCGCCCAGGGAGAGGTGGTCGGGAATGATGAAGTGGCGCCCGTCGATGAGCGCGATGCCCAGGAGCAGCGTAAAGAACACGGCGCTGCGCAGCCCCTCGAGACTCGGGCCGTAGCGTGCCGCCGCCGCCAGCCACAGCAGCGCAGTCGCCAGCTCGACGAGTGGGTATTGCAGCGAAATGGGGGCACGGCACGCGCGGCAGCTCCCGCGCAGCAGCACATAGCTGAGCACGGGAACATTGTCGTACCACGGGATGGCATAGGCACAGGCGGGGCAGCGCGAGCGCGGCGAGATGATGGACTCGCCCGCCGGCAGCCGGTAGATGCAGACATTGAGGAACGAACCCACGGCCGCGCCGGCCAGGGCGGCGTAGGTCCAGAGCAGCGCGTCGGGCATGGGCGTCAATCTCTCCGCGTCAGCAGGTAGAGCAGGATTCCAGCCGCCACGGCAACATTGAGCGACTCCGCGGCGCCCCGGAGCGGCACGGCCAGGAGAGCGTCGGCCGCGCGCTCCACGCCCGGGCTGAGCCCCGTCCCTTCGTTTCCTACCACCAGGACCGACCGTTGTGCCAGCACAAAGCTCTCGACGGAAAAACCCACTACGGCCGCGCCGTAGAGCAGGAACGCCTGCTCGCTGCACCACTGCCGCAGCCCGCTCAGCTCGAGGGCGACGAGGGGGAGCCGGAAGGACGAGCCGGCGGCGGCGCGTACCGCTTTGGGGTTCCAGGCATCCACGGTGCCCGGCAGCATGGCGACCCAGGCAGCGCCAAAGGCATGCGCCGTCCGCACCAGGGTGCCGAAATTGCCGGGGTCCTGCACGGCGTCCAGGGCGAGCACGGCCGCGGGCGCGGCCGAGGGCAGAACGGGCAAATCGTAGTGCGGCGTCTCCGCCACGACCAGCACGCCCTGCGGCGCTTCCGTGGCCGCCAACCCCCTGAGCTCGGCGTCTGTGACTCGCTCCACGGGACACGCGGCCGCCACTTTGCGGCTCAGTGCCGCGCCCCGCGTAGTGTCCTCCAGAGTGGGCGAAACGATGGCCAGCCGGGGGACAACCGGAGATGCGAGCAGCTCCTCGGCCACCCGGACCCCTTCGGCCAGAAACAGGCCCTCCGACTCGCGCACCTTGCGGCGGTGCAGCCCCCGGATCAGGCGGGTGTCGGCGCGCCGCGGCAAAGTCCCTCCAGTTGGAACATGTCTTGCTCCCCCGGCCGCTACGGGCACTCAACCTGGGAGGAGGACCGCGACCATGCGTTACTGGAAATCGAGGCTCCGCAGCGCGGCCGCGCTCAGCTTCTTCGCCGCTGCCGGCCTCACAACCGGCTGCGCGCTCTCGACACGCGAGGAAGTGGCGCTCGGGCGGCAGTACGCGGCTGAAGTGAACCGCCAGCTCCCCATTGTCCAGGACCCGGCGCTCGAGCGCTACATCAACCTGCTGGGCGACCGCATTGCGCGCCAGGGCGGGCGCAAGCTGGACTACACCTTCTATGTGGTCAACATCGACGCGGTCAACGCCTTCGCCCTGCCGGGCGGATTCGTCTACCTGAACCGCGGACTCATCGAGCGAACGGATAATCTGGCCGAGCTGGCCGGCGTCGTAGCGCATGAGGTGGCGCACGTCGAGGAGCGCCATGGCGCCGAGCAGCTCGAGCGCGTGCAGCGCGCCAACCTAGGGCTGACCCTCGCCTACGTGCTGCTGGGCCGCGCGCCCTCCGGCGTCGAGCGCGCAGCCATCGAGGTCGGTGGCGCCGCGGTCTTCGCACGCTACGGCCGCGACGCGGAACGCGAAGCCGACGCCCTCGCGGTGAAGCTCCTCCCCCGCGCCGGAATCGACCCCAACGGGCTGATCACCTTCTTCCGCGAGCTGCTCGCCGAGCGGGAGCGGCAGCCGAGCGTACTCGAGCAGTGGTTCTCGACCCACCCGCTGACCGAGGAACGGATCGCAGAAACGCGGGAGCTGATCCGCCAACAGGGTCTCGAGGACCCCCGGCTCATCGTCAACACGGAGCAGTACGAGGCCTTCAAGGCGCGGCTGAAAGACTATCCGCCCCCACCACCGGAGTTCCGGGCGAAGCGCTAGCGTTCCTCTTCCTTCGCCTACACCCCGAGCGCGCGGTACGCGGTCCCCATGTGGTACCCTACGTCGACCGCGTGCACGCCCGGAGTGCGCGTGCCCTGGATCTCGTGAAACCGTAACCGAGGATCAAAAGGATTCGCCCGGAACCGCTTGTACGCGGTCCGGGCGAGTTCTTGAATCGGTTTCCCGAGCTTCCCGAAGGCCTTGTTGAATCGCGGGTTGCGCCGCGACCTCACATCACCTCCGGATCGAGAGGTTCGGTGCGCCCGGCTTGCAGGTTGGCGAGCGCCTCGGCAGCCCATTGGTCCAGGACCTCGAGGGATTCGGTGCGGGCCAGCGTCGCCTCCCAGGCGAGATCCGGCTCCATTTCGGCGAGGATCGCAGCACCGATGCGGTCCTGCATGTCCGGCGGAAGCTGCGATGCCTTGCGGATGGCTTCCTCAAGCAGCTTGGTCACGAATCCCTGCTCGGACGGCAGTGGAGTGAAGGGTAGAGTACCCCCGCGAGGGACCACAAGTTGCGTGATGCGAAAGGCGGCCAGTCAGGCTCATGACGCCGCGATTCTTGACTTTACCGCCGCGAGCGCGGAATACTGCTGCAGAAGCTGGTTGACCGAGGCATGATTCCGCCCTGGGCGGCATAACCACGCGGCGCCGCCCTCCCGCCCCACAGTCCCGATCCGCGCGGCCCGCACCCTGCCACCAGTTCTCCACGGTGAACCCGCGGCCCACCCGGTTGACCTCCGCCCCCGGCCCTCCGTAACCATCTTGCGACACGATAACGATCACGCTAGCATGAAGTGTAGCGAACGGGGGTGCCTGACGCGAGGAGGATCGTATGGCAACCAAGGACCGGCAACTGAACGTGCGCCTCGCCCCTACCACCGACCGCTGGCTCGAGCGGGTAGCCGGCGGAAGGGAAAAAAAGGCGGAGTACGTTCGTCGCCTGATCGAAGCAGACATGCGGCGCAGGCAGGAGGAGACGGAGTTCGCCATGTTCAATGCGGCGGCAGCGGATCTCACCGAAGCGGATCGCGAAGCACGAGAAGAGCTGCTGGGGGCGTTCTCGAATCGCGACGCTGAAACATGAATGCACACCCGGGGGGTTCGGCGAGGAGGAAACCCTTACGCGGCGAGATTTGGGAGATCGACCTGAACCCGGGGAAGGGTCGAGAGCAGAAGGGCCGGCGTCCCTGTCTGGTGGTCTCGACGAATTCGCTGAACCGATCGGAGTTCGGAACGATCATCATCTGTCCGATCACCACGCGCGAGCGGCCGAGCTTCCGGTGGCGTCCGGGCGTGTTGCCGGACGATCTGCGGGTGGAGGCGGAGAGCTGGGACGCGAAGCCGCATTGGGTGGAGACCGACCAGATCGTGACGGTGGACACGACGGAGCGAGCGATCCGACACCTGGCCACGATCGTGAACCCGGGCCGGATAGTGGAGGTGGAGGAATCTCTGCGTATGCTCCTCGCCCTGCGGTGAGCAATAACGTCAAAACGTTCCTGAGCGAGGGCGAGAAGGTCTCCGTTCTCCAGCCCGGCCCATCCCGCTTCCTGAACCGTGGGGATCTCGAAATCCGCGAGCACTAGTTGAAGAGGTCTGGGCAGGCTCTCGTCGAGCACAACCCGTCTCACGCCACTTTCTCGAGCAAAGCCCTCGCGGCTTCTTCAAGAAAAGCCACGGCCTGCTCTCGGCGTACGGTCGGGAAGCTGTCCAGGTACTGGTCGAGGCTGTATCCCCCCTCGAGGTATTCCAGGAGAGTGCGCACCGGCACGCGCGTGCCTACGAATACCGGCGTATCACCGAGGATCCTGGAATCACTATGGAAAACCCGCCCGTCAGGCAGGGCAATGGGGCGCTCGGCGTTCACGTCGACCTCTCTCCACCCGGGTGAGCGTTCTCTCTTCAATGTAGCGACAGCGAAGGCGGCCGGCGACAACCCGGGATACACGTGCACGGGACCCCTTGTCCTCACCCCGCCCCACGTTAGCTTTGCCACGGAACTCATTGCCTTTGAGGCCCTGCTCTCGAGAGGTGGAGCCTTGCTTCCCGTGGCACTCACCATAGCCG